>CALVYO010000047.1 GCA_944372275.1 uncultured Bacilli bacterium | reverse complement strand
GAAGTCAAAATGACTTTACAGTTATTAAACTATGAATTAGGTTATGATATTAATTTTGGATTAAATTACTTTCCTAGCAAAGAATACAAAGGAATTACTTATGATGAAGGTTATTATGAATCATTAGTTATAACATTAGGAGAAGGTAAAGGAGATAATTGGTGGTGTGTATTATTTCCTCCATTGTGTTTATTAGAAGCAGAAGAAAGTACTGAAATAGAATATACTTCATTTGTTAAAGATTTATTAGATAAATACCTATAAATTATGTTATAATTATCAAGAGGTGTTTGTATGTGGGGAAAGCCAATTAAAGAAGTAAGTTATGGAACATTAAAAATATATAGTGAGAAGATTGATCCTCAAGAAAAAGAAGAAATTTTTAGAGATTATTGTGAAAAAAATAATTTAGAGAAAATAAATTTAATAATATCGGGAAATTTAGAAAGTATACCTGCCAATTTTTTACGGAATTGTGGTAATATTGATAATTTGATAATAGAACAAGGCGTGCAAGAAATAGGTGCAAGTGCCTTTGCATATAATAAAATATTAAGAGTAAAATTTCCTAATAGTTTGAAGAAAATAGGAATGAATGCTTTTATAGGAAATAGATTAACGGAAATAGATTTCCCTGATGGTTTAGAAGAAATAGGTGCAAGTGCCTTTGCAGATAATGAATTATCAAAAATAAAATTACCGCAAAGATTAAAAATAATATCTAAATGGTCATTTTATAAAAATAGGTTGACAGAAATAGAAATACCCGAAAAGGTGGAAGAAATAGGTATAAGTGCCTTTGCATATAATAAAATATCAAAAATAAAATTCCCACAAAAATTAAAAATAATACATAGAGAATCATTTGCCCAAAATCAATTAACAGAAATGGAACTCCCTGAAGGAATAGTAAAGATAGGAGAGCGAGCATTTGAAAATAACAGATTGTCAAGAATAAAATTTCTTGGAAGAATATATGGTAATAAGTCTCCAAAGAATCAATTAACAAATATTGTAATTCCTATCTCGACATTTGTAAGTCTTAATGTTTATGATGTTTATGATAAAATAGAAGAGTTAATAATAATTGGTGGAAACAATGATTACATGAATTATTATAAAGAAATAATTTATGATTCTTTTCCTAATGTTAAAAAAATAAATTTTGTTGATCTAAAAATAGATTTATATGGAGATATAGATGTTATTGATATGTTTAATTCAAAAATTGAGGTTAATGTTCAAAGTGTTTCATTAAGTATTGATAGTTTGTCTAATAGGTTTAAATTACCTCAAGAAGCAATTGAATTGATTAATCAAATTAATGGTGTTATTAAAAAATTATCTTATAATGAAATAATTAAGTTAAAAATACAATTAAAAGAAATAATGACAAAATATGAAGAAAATATTTTAAAAAACAGACCGCAATTTAATTTGAATGAAACTCCTAGTGTTTCTTTAGAAACAGGAGATAATGGCTTAAAAAATATTCAATTACAATTGATTATTGCTCTTAAATCTATAATTAATAATATAAATAATCAAAAAAAATTTATAGAGGATTTAGAAAAAATAAAAATTTATAAAAATGTATTAAATGGATTAGAAATTCCAAATAATGAAGCATCTAATAAAATTCAAGAAATATTAAAAATATCAAAAATATTAAATATTAATTTATATAACAATATGAATGATTTATTAAATAAAGCTGAGCAAAATATTAGTAGTATGATTAAAGTTGATTTGTCTGTAACATTAGTAACAACTGATTATATGCAAGAATTAGAAAATAAAATTATTAAATTATATGATAAATATAATAAGATTTATATTAAAGTTCAACCATATTTTCAAATTATAAACGATGTAAAAAATGATCAATTCATTGAATTAAAAGATATACAATTAGTTATAAATAAATTAGATGATAAAAATAGAGATAAATATGTTAAAAAAATAGAAAAATTAAAAAACAATTTTATATCAATAATATATGAATCTATAGAAAATATAAAAAATAATAAAGAAACAAAAACTATTAAAGAAATTGAAATAGAATTTAGAAATGAGTTGACTCCGTTTTTAGAAACATTAAAGCAAGATTACTATGAATATGAAAAAAATGGAAAATTATTATATGAATTAGAACAATGTTTAAAATTCATACAAGGAGAAGATGCTAAAGAAGTAAGCGGTGCAGTATATGAAACAGTAATTGAAATAAATAAGTTATCTAAAAAACTGAAAATATCAGAAGCAGATAAAGTTAATATAGAAATAAACAAGATTATTTCTAAATGGTTGAAAATTGTTAAAGAAAATAATTATAAAGAATTAACTGAAAAATATAAGGAAGAACGACTTGATTCAAAATTATATAATCCAATACTGATAGTTAATGTAATGATATTAAAAGAATTATTTGATATTAAAAGTTATATATGTTCATATCTTGAAGAAGAAAAAGAATATGATAGTTTAAAAAAATAGTTGCTTACTATTTTTTTTTATTATATAATAAATAGTGGTGAATAAGTATGGATAAAGTTTATGATTATTTATTAAATAATATTAGATTAAAATATGGTGACGCTGTCATAGTAGGAGTATCTGGTGGACCAGACTCTATGGCTTTATTACATATATTAATTAGATTAAAAAAAGCATTAGATTTGCAAATAATATGTGCCCATGTTAACCATAATACTGGTAGAAAAGGACAATTCGAAGAACAAAAATTTGTGAGTGATTACTGTAAGCATAATAGTGTTATATTTGAAACAATGGTTATTGAAGAATATGGTGATGATAATTTTCACAATGAAGCGCGAAGTATAAGATATAATTATTTTGGTAAACTGGCTAAAAAATACAATGCTAAATATATTTTTACGGCACATCATGCTGATGATTTAATTGAAACAATTTTAATGAGAATAGTAAGAGGTTCTACTTTAAGAGGATATAGTGGTTTTTCAGAAATAGTTAAAATGGATAATTATACAATAATAAGACCATTGATTCATTATACCAAAGATGAAATATATGCTTACTTAAATAAAAATAAAATTAAATATATGTTAGATTCTTCTAATACTAAAGATGTTTATACAAGAAATAGATTTAGAAAATATATTGTACCTGAATTTAAAAAAGAAGATAAAATGGTTCATGAAAAATTTTATAAATTTAGTAAAACTTTATTAGAATATAATGATTATATTGATAAACAAGTAAATAAAAAATATAATAAGATATGTCCTGATAATGTTTTAAATATTGAAGAATTTTTAAAACAAGAAAAATTAATTCAAGAAAAAATAATTTATATGATGTTGGAAAAAATATATCAAGATGATTTGATGTTGATTTCTGATAAGCATTGTGAAATTATTTATAATTTAATTTTATCTAACAAACCAAATGCTACAATCCATTTACCTAATAATATTCAAGCTATAAAATCATATAATACATTGGAATTAAGTAAATTAAATTTAAAAAATGATATTTATGAAATTCAAATTGAAGACTACTTAAATTTACCTAATGGTAAAAATATTGAGGTAATAAAATCTTCTAAATTAGATGATAATAATATATGTAGACTTGATTCTAAGTCAATTAAATTACCTTTGTATGTTCGTAATCGTCATGATGGCGATAAAATGACTGTTAAAGGAATGTTAGGTAGAAAAAAAATATCTGATATTTTTATTGATTGTAAAGTTTCTAGTAAAGATAGAGAACTATGGCCTATTGTATGTGATAGTGATGACAATATAGTGTGGTTACCTGGATTAAAAAAATCTAAATTTTGTAAAGAAAAATCCGAAAAGTGTGATATAATACTTAAGTACTATTAAGAAGGAGGAAAAAATGAATAAAAAAGAAGTAAAAAAAGGTTTATTTCCTTATCTAGTTTTATTTATAGTTATGCTAGGTATGCTTTATTTCTTTAATTTATCAAATAATAAAGTAAATCAATTTACATATGATCAATTTGTTACATATATGGATAATAAAGAAATAACTGAAATTTCTATTACGCCAAGAAGTGGTGCGGGAGTTTATGAAATAAGAGGTAGATTAAATACTTATGGTGAAAATGAAACATTTTATTTAAAAGTACCTTTATCTAATGAAGTTGTGGCTAAAATATTAAATGCTGAAGAAAATTATGATTTTAAAATAACAACTTTATCAGATCCAGATTCAAGTGCATTATTATTATTTATCGTTAATGTACTACCAATGATAATTATTTTAGGAGTAGGATTCTATTTTGTAACTAGACAAATGGGTGCTGCTAATAAATCAATGGATTTTGGTAGAAGTAAAGCGAGATTAAATGAACAAAACAATAAAGTTACATTTAAAGATGTTGCAGGATTAGATGAAGAAAAAGAAGAAGTTGCTGAATTAATCGACTTTTTAAAAAATCCTAAAAAATTCCAAAGATTGGGTGCAAGAATTCCTAAGGGAGTTTTATTAGTAGGTCCTCCAGGAACAGGTAAAACATTACTTGCTAAAGCTGTTGCTGGTGAAGCTAATGTTCCATTTTATTATATAAGTGGTTCTGAATTTGTAGAATTATTTGTCGGTGTCGGAGCATCACGTGTAAGAGATATGTTTAAACAGGCTAAACATAATGCCCCTTGTTTAATATTTATCGATGAAATTGATGCTGTAGGTAGACAAAGAGGTGCTGGTTTAGGCGGTGGCCACGATGAAAGAGAGCAAACATTAAACCAATTGTTAACTGAAATGGATGGATTTGGAGCTAATGAAGGAATAATTATTATTGCGGCTACAAATAGACCAGATGTACTAGATCCAGCACTTTTAAGACCAGGTAGATTTGATCGACAAGTTCAAGTTAATTTACCAGATGCTAAAGGAAGAGAGGAAATATTAAACGTTCATGCTAAAGGAAAAACTTTTGCTAAAAATGTGTCTTTAAAAAATATTTCTCAAAGAACAGTTGGTTTTAGTGGTGCCGATTTAGAGAACTTACTTAATGAAGCCGCTCTACTTGCTGTAAGAAGAAATAAAGAAAGTATAACTATGTTAGAAATAGATGAAGCTCACGATCGAGTATTAATGGGACCAGCTAAGAAATCTAAAAAATATACCGAACACGATAAGAAATTGGTTGCTTATCACGAAGCAGGTCACGCTGTATTAGGTATAAAATTAGATGGTGCTAACGATGTCCAAAAAATAACTATTATTCCACGTGGTTATGCTGGTGGTTATACGATGATGTTACCTAAAGAAGAAAGATTTACTGCTACTAAACAAGAATTATTAGAAAGAATAATTGGCTTATTAGGTGGTCGTGTTGCTGAAGAATTAGTATTTAACGAAATAACTACAGGTGCTCACAACGATTTTGAACAAGCAACTAAAATAGTTAGATCAATGGTTACTGAATACGGAATGAGTTCTTTAGGACCGCTTCAATTAGAACAACAAGAAGGTAGTGTCTTCTTAGGAAGAGATTACAATAAATCTCGTAATTTCTCTGGTCAAGTTGCTTATGAGATAGATCAAGAAATGCGTAAAATTATGGATGAATGCTATAAAAAAGCAACACAATTAATTAAAGAAAATAGAGACTTATTAGATTTAATAGCTAATACACTTATTACTAAAGAAACTTTAACTAAAGAAGAAATTGATTATTTAGTAGAACATAAATGTTTACCAGATGAAGAAGTTAAAGAAGAAACTTTAGAAGAATTAAAAAATATTGCTAAAGAATTAAAAATCAAAGGTTATACTAAAATGACTAAGGAAGAATTAAAAGATGCAATTGATAAAACTAAAGAGTAAAATCTTTAGTTTTTAGTTATTAAATAAAAAAATATGTATAAAAATCTCGATTTGGTGTAAAAAAGGGGTATATAATAATCTCGATTTGGTGTATGATAGAAAAGAAGTAATATTTATGCAAAGAAAAATATACAAAGATATGTTAAGTGATTCATATGTAATTCATATAAGAGATTATAAACAATTAGACGAAATAATTTATTTACCACTATATATGACACCATTATTATAAAAAACAAATGGAAATTTATTTCCATAACTTGACAATTTAACTGAGTAGTTGTATAATTTTTCTTGGTGATATTATGATAGAGCGAATAGAATATTTAGAAGAATTAAAAAGATGGAAAGATAAAAACTTAATTAAAGTTATAACTGGTATAAGAAGATGCGGTAAATCAACTTTGTTTGAACAATTTATTAACTATTTAAAAAATAATAATGTAGAAAATGAACAGATAATTTATATAAATTTAGAAGATGCTGATTACGATTTTAAAGATTATAAAGAATTATACTCTTATATAAATAATCAAATAAATTCTAAAAAAAAATACTACATATTTTTAGATGAAGTTCAAAATGTAGTAAACTTTCAAAAAGCTGTGGATAGTTTATATATTAAAAAAAATATTGATTTATATATAACAGGCTCTAATGCTTATCTTCTATCTGGTGAGTTAGCTACATTATTATCTGGAAGATACATTGAAATAAAGATGTTGCCTTTATCATTTAAAGAATATGTATCAGCTTTTGAAGATAAAAATTATTATCAATTGTTTTTAGATTATATGAAAAACGGTGGGATGCCAGGAAATATCAGTATATTAAAATCTAATCCAAATGACATCGATAAATATTTAGATGGTATTTTTTCTACGGTTGTTTATAAAGATATAATTTCGCGAAATAATATAACCGATAAGATGTTATTAGAAAGTATATTAAAATTTATTTTTGATAGTATAGGTAGCCCAATTTCTACAAAAAAGATAAGCGATACATTAACTAGTAAAGGAATACCTACTAGTAATCATACTGTGGAAAATTATATAACAGCATTTTTAGAAAGTTTTTTGATATATAAAGCAAAAAGATTTGATGTTAAAGGGAAAAACTTATTAGCGCGAGATTATAAATATTATGTAGTAGATACAGGGTTAAGAAGTTATTTATTAGGTAAAAAATCTGCTAGTGATATGGGACATATATTGGAAAATATAGTTTATTTAGAATTATTAAGAAGAGGTTATAAAGTATATGTTGGAAAAGTAGATGATTTAGAAATAGATTTTGTTGCTGAAAATCGTGATGGATTAGTTTATTATCAAGTAGCTTTAACTGTTAGAGATAATGATGTTTTGAATAGAGAATTAAAATCCCTTCAAAAAACTGGAGATTATTACCCTAAAATATTATTAACTTTAGATATGGATTTAGAATCTGATTATAATGGTATAACAAAAATTAATATTGTTGATTGGTTACTAAAATAATTATTTATACTAAAGATTGTATTTTTATGTATTTACTATAAGAAATCTAAACATTTAATTTATAGATTTCTTTTTTTTATTTAAAATATTAAAATAATCTTGCATTAAATAAAAAAATAATGTATACTTTTTATAGAAAGGTAGATGAAGTTAATATGATAAAATTAACAAATAGCAAAACTGGGGGGGGGGGGCATTTACTAAATAATGCCTTTACTTTAATAGAATTACTGGCAGTTATTATTATTTTGGCAATAATAGCGTTAATAGCAGTACCTGTAATATTAGATGTAGTAGAGGATGCAAGAATATCCGCTGGTAAGTCTGAAGCAAATATGATACTAGGTAGTATCAATAACTATTGTGCTACTGAGGATGTAAAATATCAGTTAGATAATAGTTATACAAGATTATGTACGACAAGTTTAGATGTTGATCAAGTAAAAGAAATGGTTAATTTAGGAAATGCTGATATTATAAATGTAAATTATGATGGAACTAAATTGACGGAATTGGTTATAGAGAGTAATAATCACACATTTACTTTATGCCCAAGTGGAAAGTTTGCAATGGATGATGAAGAATGTCCAAAATTTCCAGCATCATTAATTTCATTATTATTAGAACAATATTCTGCAGATAATACAACAGGATTAGTAAAGGATAGTACAAATGAAAACTTATATTATTATACTGGAACCAATGAACAAGTAGCAAACAATTTCTTATGGTATGGCGGACATCAATGGCGAGTATTAGAGTTTGATGAATCTGCTAATACATTAACTTTAATAACCCAACAACCATTGACAACCATTCAACCAGCAAGTGCCGGATGGGAAAGTGAAGAAGCATATAATAATAGTTATATAAATAATTGGTTAAATGACTATTTTTTGAATAGTTTAGATAGTAGTATTCAAAGTAATATACAAAAAACAACATTCAATGTAGGAATATACACAGATGTGGATGAAATAAAAACAGAACAAAACGTAGGATTATTAGATGAAGACCAATATAAAAGAGCAGGCGATGGAACTACTGGGCAAAATTCATTCTTAGATATTAAAGATCGTTTTTGGTTAGGAAATAGATTTAGTTCGTCTAGCGTTCGGTACGTGCTCGGCGATGATGGCCTCAGTAGTGGTTCGGTGTCGGATACGGATGGCGTCCGTGCAGTTATAAAAATTTCTGATATAACCATCACCGGAGGGGATGGTACTCTTGCGAATAATTATCAAATAGCAAACAAATCAACAAATACAGATAATGTCCAAGTAGGAGAATATATTAATGTACCATATAGTGGAGATGATAATGCTTGTGGAAGTGATAATATGTGTACATTTAGGGTAGTAAGTAAAGATGAAGATAGTATTAAAGTAGTACTAAATGGCTTACTTCCAACAGCAAGTGAATATGGAAGTTCAGCAACAATAACTACCAGTCATACAATATATACCCCACTGAATACATTTGCTGAAGGAATAAGTAACACATATCGATATACAGGAAATAAAACATTCTATATAGGAAATTATTCATCTGGAGCAAATTATGAAGATGTCCAAGATGAAACATTGGAAGCAAGTGTTGGATTACCAACAGTAGGAGAGATGTTCAGTGGAAATGACATAGATTTAAGCACATCAAGTGCCAAAACATTTGTCGATGTAAATACAATCGAAAATCCAACTGCATCAAGTGGGTATTCGACAATGAATAGATTTAGGTCGCCTTACGTTCGACGCGTGCACAGCGATGGTAGCCTCAGTAGTAGTTCGGTGTCGTCTGCGAGTGGCGTCCGTGCAGTTATATATCTGAAGTCAGGGACTTCAGCCATAACCTTCACAGGAGGTAAAGGTACTCCAAATTCACCGTATGTTTTGCAATAAGCAAACGTAGTATAAATAACAATAATGTATAAACGAAGTAAAGACACACCTTGCCGATAAAGTGGCAAGAGCTTGTCAAGTATAGTGTGTAAATTTATTTAATAATTATAAAAATTAATATATAAAATTGTCAAAGAGCATAG
>CALVYO010000046.1 GCA_944372275.1 uncultured Bacilli bacterium | reverse complement strand
AATAGCCATTACTAGTCCTTCAAACGCTTGAATTCTTTCTCTTTTACCTTCAACTATTTTAACATTTACTTTTACTGTATCTCCTACTCTAAATTCAGGAATATCAGTACGAATTTGTTTTGCGGTAATTTTTTCAACTAAATTCACGATGTCACTCTCCTTTTTTTAAACTATAATCATAATATAAATCAGCGGATTACGTCGTATTAAATGATACCACATTGTTATCGTTTATGTCAACTATTTACATCTTAAAATTTTATATTTTCTACTATATACTTCAGTTAAGATATACACAATTACACAATATATTATATTTAATACTAATGAATTATATATACTTTGTAGTAATTCTGATAGTAAATATGTGTGATTTTTAAATATTAAAACCATTAAAAATAAAATTATTCTATAAGTAATTATAGTAATTATTGTTGTCAATAGATTGGTATATAAATTATTAGATAGCAAATAATTTAGTAAGCCGATTATAAAGCCTAATGCTATAAAAATGAAAAAATTATAAAATAAAGTATTGAAATACGCTATGTCGTAAAGTAAGCCAACTAAGGCGATAAAACGAAAGTAACGGAAGTTGTTGTTGTTAAAATAAGGATAAATAATAACTAATGATACAATTGTAAAAAGTGGTAAAAAAATGGTTGTTGGTAAAATGTATTTTGATAAAATTCCATCTAGAAAAAATGATATCATCGTTAGGGCTACTATCATATGTTTCTCCTTAATACGGTTACATAATTTATATTGTCAAAATTTACGTCGGACTGCATTTCTAAAACATTTGATAAATCAAAGTTGTCCGTGTTTATACCTGTTATTTTGCCTATTACTATGCCGGCTGGAAAAATATCTCCCATACCTGTCGTAGTTACTATTGATCCATTTTCGATTTTTATTGTTTGTGATATTCCTTCGATTGTATAGGTATTGTTTTCTTTATTATAGCCATTTAAAATTCCATAGACGTATGTATCTTTATTTTTTATTTTAATTGAAATTTTGTCGACAACATCAGTTGCTGTAATTAATCTTACTGTGCTATTAAATGTCGTAGTGCTTATTATTTTTCCAATTAAGTTATTTCCGATAACTACTGGCATATCTTTAGTTATTCCGTCATATTCGCCTTTATTTATTGTTATTGTATCAGACCAATAGTCTAAGTTTCTATTTATTACATTAGCATTTACATATGTGTAATCGGTAATTGTTTCATTGATGTCTAATAATTCTTTCATATCTTCTAATTGTTTTTTTAGTTCTTCATTTTCAATTTTATATTTTTCATTTTCTTTTACTTGTTCTTCTAATTCTTTGTATTTTTCATACATTTCGTTTTTTTCTTTGTTTGTATTTACTTTATTAACTATAAAATCGATAGGAAAAGAAACGACCTTTTGTACAGTCAAAATACTATCTTTTATTGTTTTTTCAAATATTGTTAAATTACGATTAGGTATAGCAATATTTACGATAATACCAATGATTAAAGAAACGACTAATATACTTATTATGATAATTTTTTTTCTTTTTTCTTTTTGCTTTTTTCTATACATAGTATTCTCTCCTAATAGTATTATACCCCAATTTATTTTAAAATAAAAGAGTAATTATTTTAAATTTAATTTACTCTTAATTCTTTCTACTGTCCTTTTTGGATTTGAACAAAACATGTTATATAATTCTCTATTCTTTTTTAATTCTTCAATTATTTGAATATCGTTTTTTGCCATTTTGACTGGATATTCTTCATTGTCTTCATTAATTACTTTAACATCCATTCCTAAGACATATTTTGCGTCTAAGTCTAATAATTCAATTAATTTTAAGAAATTACTCATATTAGGTGTACGTGTTCCTGTTTCATAGCCACATATTGAAACTTTTGACACCCCTAATAATTTTCCTAATGTCTCTTGTGACATTTTTTTTGCAATTCTTGCTTCTTTTAATCTTTCTCCAATAATCATAAATACCTCCGTAATCAAATTGTTAACATAATTATATCATTATATTTTATATTTTACAACTTTTTTAATTATTTGTTAATATTTACTTGAAATTAATGTTTAGTTAATGTATAATTAACAGTAGGAGGTAATATTTATGAACAAACTACAACAATATAGACTTAAATATCATTATAGTTGTCAAGATATGGCTGACAAATTAAATATTAGTAAATCTTTTTATTGGCAAATTGAAAATAGAAAAAGGCGATTAAGTTATGAGGCTGCTTTGAAAATTGCCGATATATTTAATGTTAAACCGGATGTTTTATTTTTTGATGAATATAATAAAAAGCAAGGTTAGTCTTGCTTTTTGCTTGATAAAAACGTTATTCTTTCGGCAACTACTTCGACAGTGCTTATTTTAGCATCTTCTGTGTAGCCTATTTTTTTGCTTTGTAATCTGCCTCGAACGCCTATTAGATCACCTTTTTTACAATATTCAGCAGTTGTTTCGGCTATTCCTTTCCATAGTACGCACGATATAAAGTCGGTGTCATATTCGCCTTCAACATTTTTATAAGGTCGTTGAACTGCTAGTGTAAGGTTGGTAACTTTTGTTCCATTTTCAGTTTCTCTTACTTCAGGTTCTTTTACGATTCTTCCAACTAAAATAGATTGGTTTAACACTATTAATTCCTCCTTTCGCAAACAATATATCATCTTTAAAAAATGATTACAAATGGCTATTTTTGAAATTTGGATTTAATATTATTGTTAATTTTTATTTTTTGTTTTATAAAAATGGAATTTTGACTCGTTTGATTTTTTTAATAGTTGTTTAATTTTAAATTTTTATAAATTTTTAAAAAAATAACTTTTTTTACAAGTTATTTACATTCTAAATAGTATTTTACGTCTGTTACATCTTTAGTAGTTTCATCAATAATTAATTCAACATATGAATCGTCAGTACATTTTTCTAATTTTGTTAAATCATATTCATCGCCTACTGCCTCGATTGCTTCTTTTAATTGTTTGATTGAAACTGTAGGATTTGTTAATCCTTCTTGACCTTTTTGATGTGCGTTGTAAAATTGTGTGGCATACTCTTTCATTGTTTCTTCATATTTTCTTTGACTGCTGCATCCTACCAAGAAAACTAATCCGATTAAAACTAATAAAACTTTTTTCATTTTTATTTCTCCTTTATCCTACAAATACATTATAGCATAAATGTTACTTTTTTCAAATAGTTTTTTTGCATTAATATAATTTACTATTATTGTCATATTCATTAATTATTTTTTTTATTCCCCACCAAGGTAATAAAGCACATTTTTTTCTACTTGGTTGTTTAGCAATATCATTATAAATACTAGCTTTTTCAAGTATTTGTTCATCATATTTTTTTTCATTAACCATATTTTCAAAATTATCATATATTGTATTTGCTTCTTCGATTGTTTTATTTATTAATGTATCAATCATTATTGATGTACTACTAATGCATATAGCACATGCTTCGCCTTCGAATCTTATATCTTCTATTTTGTTATTTTTAATTTTTGCCATTAGATTAATTTCATCAATACAACTTTCGTTACTTGTATTTGATTTTATATATTCTTTTGTGTCGGTATTCTTAAATCCTCTATTCTTGGGATTTTTATAGTTTTCTAAAATTATGTTCCTTTTCGTTTCGTTATTCATTCATATCACCATATTAATTATATATTTATCATAGAAAAAAAGCAATATTTTCATATTACTTTGAAATCAATTTTCATATTACTTTGAAATCAATTAATTCTACTTGATTAGAAATAAAGTTATCTTGCATTGTATTTTTTACGCTTAAATATTTTTTTAAGTCATCTGGAAATATTGTTACCACATTATCTATTTCACTAATAACGGCGCCTAAAAAGTTTGCACCGCTTGTTATACCTACACCAATACCAAGTTTTTTCGCTAACAAATTAGCCATATTAATAGCATCTTCATCATTTATTAGAATAATATTGTCAATTAATTTTTCTTCTAATAAAGCAGGGATAAATTCATCACCAATTCCCTCTAATTTGTGGTTTTGATTTATATATTTATCTTTTTTACTTAATAAAGGCATTTTTTCTGGTTCTATTGCAATGATTTTTATTATATTGTCTTGTTCTTTTAATTTTTTTCCTATCCCCATTAATGTTCCGCCAGTTCCAACTCCGCTTACGAATGCTTTGATATCTATATTCTTGTTAATTATTTCTTGAGCGGTAGTTTTGTAATTTATTTCTTCATTTAATTTATTACTGAATTGATTAGGTCGAAAGCCATTTATTTGTTTGGCTAATTGATTTGCTTTATTTATACATTCTAAAAAGCCACCTTCTTTTCTTGAAACTAGATAAACTTTGGCCCCATATTTTTCCATTATTTTTTTTCTTTCTTCACTTACCCAATCCGGCATAAATATGTATACAGGATTTTTGAAATATGCGCCTATTGCGGCTAATGAAATTCCTGTATTCCCACTTGTTGCTTCAACAATTGGTTGATTTTTTGTTAATAAATTATTTTTATAGGCGTCTTTAATTATATAATAAGCCATCCTATCTTTAATGCTTCCAGTTAAATTATAATACTCTAACTTTGCATAAACACTTCTTATTTTATTTTTATATTTATATTTTATTTTTATTAATGGTGTGTTTCCTATTAATTCATCCATAATAATCACCATTATATGATATGAAAAAAGAGGCTATTTTGCCTCTACAATTAATTTAATTGCGGTTCTTTCTTCACCATCTATCATTATGTCGGTAAACGCGGGAATACAAATTAAATTTTTTCCTGATGGTGCAACAAATCCCCTCGCTATGGCTATTGCTTTAATTGCTTGATTTAAAGCTCCTGCTCCTATTGCTTGAATTTCTAGACTTCCTTTTTCTCTAAAGACATTAGCAAGTGCTCCCGCTACTGAATTAGGATTTGATTTTGATCCTACTTTTAATGTTTCCATATATCTTATTCCTTTCTACATTTTAAATATATGAACAATTTTTTTTAATATTCCTATGATACTGAGAAATATTTTGATAACTTTATCATATAATATGATTAGATTTGATATATTTATCATTTTTTGAATTAATTTTACGAAAACAGGTTGACAATGATATTTAAATGGTGTAGAATTAATATTGCCTACTTGATTTGCAGGTGTAGTTCAATGGCAGAACTCTAGCCTTCCAAGCTAATAACGTGGGTCCGATTCCCATCACCTGCTCCATTATTTGTTAATTAAAACTTGTGATTATAAACACAAGTTTTTTTTGACCCACGTTATTAGCGGAAGGCAAAAGCCTGCCATTACATATTATTAAAATATTAACTTATTAACTTACTTAATTTATTATTTTTATATTCAATAATATCATCAAATAAATTGTACCATTTTATTTGAACACAAAATCTATTTTTTTCATATTTAGGATTATAATTTAAACATCTATTCATTGGTTGACAAGATAATGTACTAAAATGGACTCCTGTCGAATAAATATTTATCTTATTAAGTATAATCTCTATTATTTCATCTTTTGTTATATAAATAAAATCATCATAAGAACCATACATAATTGCATCAATAGAATGAGTATCATTATTTCCTTTTAAAATAAATCTATCAATAATTTTAGTAATCAATTGTTTATTATTTAGTCTTTTATTAAGTAAATCAATATCATTTTGATGATTTTTTTTATATTCTTCACTAGAATATCGCATTAATCCACTACCATTTGTCGTTCCATCGGCATAATGATATTTTAGGTAACTAATTATATATTCTCTTTCAATATTATTTTCAATTAAAAAATGGATGAATTCTGAAATTGGTTCAACGTGGACCGAATTTTTTATACCAGACTTTACACTTATTCTTTTTGTTTCTCCATTTATTTTAATAAACAAATCAGTTTTTTGTTTAAAAGGATTTTTCCACGAAATTATAATATCATCTGATGCTATATTAGTAAATAAAGATTCTATCATTTCTAAATATAAAATATTTAAATCTTTTATTTTTCGACCATTTAAATAATTTACAATACATTGTTCAATAAAATAGCCATTCATTTTTTCACCTCCTATTAGTTATATTAGCCAAAAGGAGGTCAAATTCCTGCAAAAATTTAAAAAAATTGCATTTTTTTTGCAATTTTTCATCTATTTTAATCTATAATTTCAATAATAAATCATTATATTGATCACTTAGTTGATCTGTTGAAAATACAATATATTCACCTTCAATTGTCCAATCATTTTTATTTTCTATTAAGAAATCTAATACTTCATCATAAACATTTAACATATCAATAATACTATCGATGTTTTCTTCAATTTCTTGTTTGTTTTTGTTTATCTCTGCTTCACTCGAAAAGGATAAACTTTTATAAAAATCAATATAATAGGAATCTAAATTTTTATTTTCTACATAAGATAAAACTGTGTCATTATCCATTTGATTCAATATTTTAATTTTATTATTTTCTAATTGTTCTTTTGTATTTTTGATATACAATTTTGAATTAACAAAATTTGGACCATCTTCTAAATAATTATCTGTCGTTAATATATTTACCAATTTTTCATCATTCATTATATCTACAATAGTCAAAGTTATGTCAATTGTGTCTTTTAAATATTTTTTTGCGGCTTTTTCAACTACTAAATAATCACCACTACTTATTGTTTTACCTAATCTTTCATTTATTGCATCATAATCAAATTCTTCAAAATTAATTAAACTATCTATTTCGTTTAATTCCTGTCTTAATTGCTCTTCTTGATTAAAATCTTTTATTATAAAAACTGTTAAAGCAACAACAATTATTGCTACGATAATTCCAATTATAATTAATACCTTTTTCATATTTTTCTCCTTTAATCTATACTAATTAATTGATATTCTCTTTTACCGATGTCTAATTCTTCGGCGTGTTTTAAAATGATTTTACCTTTTCGGCTTTCTACTCTTTCAATAAAATGATTTTTTCCAATATCATTAGAATTATAAATCATATCTAAGCACGCTTGGTCTAAAGCAACAGGGTCTATGGATGCTAGAATTCCTATGTCATTCATACAAGGTGCTTCTGGATTAGCAACGCAGTCGCAATCAACAGACAGATTGTTAACAACATTGATATAAACAATATTTTTGCAATAATCGACGACGGCTTTATCTGCTTCAGCCATTGATTCAATAAAATCTTCTTGTGGAGTTGACCAAATATCTTCTCTTTTTACACCACCACTATGGATCCAAGCCTTACCCCGTGATGACGCTAAACCAATCGACATATTTTTTAATGCGCCACCAAATCCGCCCATTGGATGACCTTTAAAATGTGATAGCATTAATATTGAATCGTAGTTATCGATATTTTTACCAACATAATTTTCTTTTAAATGACGACCACCATTAACAGGAATAGTAATGTCTCCGTCAATATCTAATAAATCAACATTAGTAAATCCGTGTTCTTTAATTGTTTGCAAATGATCTTTTGTAGTATTTCTTTTTCCTTCGTAAGCTGTATTACATTCGACAATTGTCCCATTTAATTTTGCCACTAAATCATTAATTAATTCTGGTTTTAAATAATGATTATTTCCTGCTTCGCCAGTTGATATTTTTACGGCTATTTTACCTTGTAATTTTTTTTCTAATTTATCATAAATTTTTATTAAACTTTCACTACTTATTTCTTTTGTAAAATAAACTTTTTCCATATTTTTTCCTTTCTATTTCGATAGTTGTATGTTCTATCCCTTTTTCTTTTAAAATGTTTTTTATATAATTTTCGGTTTTTTCTATTTCATCATTATTAATCTTAACGTGCAAAGTTGCATAATTATTATAGCCATCCATACTCCAAATATGTATATGATCTATGGTAACGATATTTTCTTTTTTTAATATTTCTTTTTTTAAACTTCTTATATTTATATTATTTGGTGTCTTTTCTAAAAACAAATCTAATACTATCTTTAAATGTTTAATTGCTTGAGCAAATATACATAATGCTACTAAAACACTTATGATAGCATCAATATTATTTATTTTTGTTATGTCCATTATAATTGATCCAGACAAAATTATTGCCCAACTTAATATACCATTTAATGAGTGTAAATTAACGGTTTCTTGATTTAATGATTTTCCTTTTCTTGTTTTATATACGGCAATTGTGTTAAACAATATACCTAAAATTGCTAATAAAATAATACCATCATAATTTACTGCTATAGGGTTAATTATTCTTCTTATTCCTTCGTATATTACGTATAATGAACTGATAATTAATATTATTGTCGTTATAAAAGCTGATAAAATGGAATATCTAGTATATCCATAAGTATATTTGTAATTTGAACGATGTTTGCTTTTTTTTTCTAAATAATAAGCAATACCAATACTTATCGTATTTGTTATATCGTGAATGGTTGCTGAAAAAATAGCAATACTATTAGTAACAAGGCCTCCTGATATTAAAATTACTACTAAAATTATATTTAATATAAATGCTATTAAAATGTTATTTACTATTTTCATACTCCACCTAATTTAATTATATCATTTATTTTAAAAAAAATATAGATTTTCTATATTATTTTTTATTATTATATATATCTAATTTTGTACATAATAATTTTTCTAATAAAATTACTTGTTTTAAAGTTTGATTAACTTATTCATTTATTTTTAATAAATTATAGATATCATTTGACAAGCCAAGTGCTTTTTTTATTTTGTTTGCTTCTTCATTCAGTATATTAGCTAAAGCCTGTTCAATGTAGGCAATAGATGTTGGTATCGTTAACTCTTTTTTTGTAAGACAATTAATTATTTTTGCTATTTTTTCGCAATTATCTATTTCATATATATTTATGCAATCTGATAAAATTACGAGGCAATTTGTGTAGCAACAATCAATAATTTCAAAGTCATATTGTTGGATTGTTTTTTGTTGATTACACAATTTATTCTTTTTAATATAATATATTTTTTTATTTATTTCTAAAACATTGGTGCATTTTATATTAGAATATTCTTTTAATTTATCTTTATAAATATACACTTTATCTTTAGTAATAATTAATAATCCATTATCAATTAAATAACTTATATTTATTATATCTGCATCAAAATTTGGAATATTTATTTTTTCTAAATTTTCATAATCATATCTATATATTTCGTTTTTAGTTGCTAAAAAAATAAAATTGTCATCACAAGTAATGTGATTAAAGTTTTTTGATAAAGTTATGTCGTTTATTTTATTAAATTGGTTATCAAAAACTGAAATTGTATCATCTTTTAATAATAAATATTATTTTTTAAAATAACAAATACCATATGGCAATCGCTTAAAAAATATCATAAAAACTATTGACATTAATTAATTTTAGGAATTACTTCAAATATTAATCTT
>CALVYO010000045.1 GCA_944372275.1 uncultured Bacilli bacterium | reverse complement strand
ACTAGACATTCCTAACTTACTTTTTGCCATTTTTCCACCATTTTTACAAAAACTTAAATGTTAATGTGTTCTACCTTTCCTTATTTTATAAGCATTTTTTACATCATAAGTTTTAATGCCGGTGGGGTGGTATGCCAGAAATGACTTTAGAATATACCTTAACCGAAGCAGGAATTGATCCTAAAAATGATTTAAATATTGATACTAGTATCGAATTTGCCGCAATGTCTGGAGCATTTATCGGTGGTACTGGTGATTTTGTTTCATTATTTGAGCCAAATGCTTTACAATTAGAACAACAAGGTTATGGATATGTTGTTGCGTCATTAGGTGAATTAGGTGGTGTTGTGCCATATACAGCTTATAACGCTAAAAAAAGTTATATTGAAAATAATCCCGATGTAATTGAAGGATTTATTAAAGCAATCCAAAAAGGATTAGATTATGTTCATAATCATAATTCTAAAGAAATTGCTGAAATTATTTTAAATTATTTTCCTGATATTTCTAAAAATGATTTAGAAACAATAATTGATAGATATAAAAATATTGATTCTTGGTTTACAACTACTTATATAACAGAAGAAAATTTTAATCATATTCAAAAAATTGCCGAAAATGCAGGCCAATTAGATAAAAGAGCGCCATTTGATAAATTAGTTAATAATTCATATTCAAAATAAAAGTTATTCAAATCCGAATAACTTTTTTGTTAAGCAAATAAATAATTTATAATATCGCCATTTTCATATTCAATTATTACTGAATATATAACTGATCCTACCGAATTAAATGTTAACTTATTATCTTCAAATTTATATTCTAAGTTTTCCTTTTTGTCATCATAGTTAGCAGTTACTTCTTTTACTGTAAATTTATCTTCACTTGTAAATAAAATTCTAGAATCACTTATAGTGATATATTCATAATCCATATTTTCATATTTTATTTTAAAATATTCTAAAGGAGAAATATTTAAATCATATTCTTGATTATTTAATTTAACTGGTAAACTATTTATATTAATTAAACTAATGCCTTCTTCATTATCAATTATCGATTTTATTTCAACTCTATTTTTATAATCTAATAATTTTACATCATCATCACAATTACTTATAATAGAACTTTTTTCTTCTTTAGTAGTGCCTAAGTATTTAATTTTATTAATTGTTTTGTCAATTCCTTCAACTTCTAATTTATCGCCAACTTTAAAAACAGTTGAATCAATTGTAGCATTAAATCCTTTTACCTCAACATTAACACCAGAAAAGGAAATAACATCAGTTACTATAGCAGTTTCTTTAAATGATTTATCCCTATTTATAAACAAAACTACCAATACAATAATTATTATTACACTAATCCCTATTACGACTTTTTTCATTATATCACCACCGATCTAGTCATTTATTATCAAAACTATTACTAGAAACATTATATCAGAAATACTATTAAAAGTAAATTATGTGAAATTAATAAAAAATTAATTTATATATTATATTTTTGTTAATTTTATGTTAATATATTAGTGAAAGGAAGGTAATAGAATGAAAAATGAAATTATTTTGTTTGAAAATCAAAGTGTTAGATTGGAGGTGAACTTAAAAGATGAAACAGTTTGGTTAACTCAGGAACAAATGGCAAAATTATTTGATCGAGACAAATCAGTAATTTCTCGTCATATTAAAAACGCTTTAAGTGAAGAACTTAACGAAAAAGAGGTTGTTGCATTTTTTGCAACTACCACTAAACACGGAGCAATAAATGATAAAACACAAACTCACTTAGTAGAACATTACAATTTAGATATGATTATCTCTGTTGGATATAGGGTAAAATCAAAAAATGGTATTATTTTTAGAAAATGGGCTAATCAAATATTAAAAGATTATTTAATTAAAGGTTATGCTGTCAATAATAAAAGATTAGAATATTTAGAAAAAACCGTTAAATTAATCGATATTGCTAGTAGAATCGATGACGATATAAATAGTGACGAAGCAAAGCAAATTATTAAAGTAATCAATGATTATTCTAATGCTTTAAATTTATTAGATGATTATGATCATAAAACAATTAAAAAACCTAAAGGAACAAATAACAACAATATAATAACTTACGAAGAATGTATTGATGTAATTAATGATTTAAAATTTAATAATGATAGTGACTTATTTGCTTTAGAAAGAAATAAAGGATTAAAAGGAATAATTGGTAATATATATCAATCATTTGACGGCAAAGATTTATATCCAACCATCGAAGAAAAATGTTCTAATTTATTATATTTAGTAATTAAAAATCATGTGTTTATCGATGGTAATAAAAGAATTGGTGCTACATTATTTATCTATTTTTTAAATTATTATGATTTACTTTATAAAGATAATAGACAAGTAATAGATAATAATACATTAGTTGCTATTACTATTTTAATAGCACAATCTAATCCTAAAGAAAAAGAAGTAATCATCGATTTATTAATGAACTTCTTAATAAAAGACTAATCAATTCGATTAGTTTTTTATATATTCTTTTACTGTATTAAAATCGTTTAAAGATGTTTCGTAAATTCCATTATTAGTTTGTTCTAAATAACATTTATCATCTTTTGTATAAATATAGATACTAATATCATTATTTTCATTGTCAGTAAAAATAATATCAAATAATTCATCAGGATTCTCAGGATTTTTACTTACGCTTTCTTTAGTTGTTGTACGATTATAAAAAATATTATATATGTTTTCTATATCTTCTTTATCAGTAATTTCTATTATACTATCATATTGTGACATTGTATTAATTGTTACTTTGGTAATATCATTTAAATCAGGAATATTTATTTTATATTCTTTTTTTACATCATCATTCATAACTTCACTTTGTACAAATTTAATATGTTTTGAATCAACTATTTTTTCTTTAAAATCATTTTGTTTTTCAACACTATTATCTGATAATCCTACTACAACATTTCTATTTTCATAATCAACATAATTAAAAATTAAATTATCATATTGATTATTCGATAAATAATTAATAATATCATTATTTATTGCATCTAATTCTTCGTTAGATATTTTATCATTACTACATCCAATTACTAGTAAACATAAAATAATTAATAAAATTTTTTTCATATATTCACCTACTATTTATAAATAAATTTTAACACATTTATTTATAATTATCTATAGTTATTTATATTTTTTTACTTTTTCTTTATATTCAAATACAATATCATCATTTTCAAATGCAAAGGCACAACACAATTTTAAATCTTCTTGTGAAAAAATTTGAAAATTATTCTTTCCTATTGTTAATTGAGAAGCAATAGAATAAATAAAATGACTAGACTTTTTTATTAATTCTTCATAAGTAATTATATTTTGTAAATATTGTTGATATGTTTTTTTTAAATATACTTTTACAATAAACAAATTAATGCTATTTAAAGTATTAGAAATTTTTTTATTCAAAAATAAAATCTTATTTTCTTTTAAATGTTTATATATATAATCCATATCATAAATAAATTCCATAATTTCTTCTTTATTTATATATTTTTCTAATTCTTTAATTAATCCATCTAAATCAGCAGTTAAATATAAGCTTTCCATTCTTTTTTTCTCAATTATTTCTTCTAATTTACTAGTTATAAATATTTGATACTTATATGAAGCAGTAATGTCCTTATCTTTTACAAAATATCTACGATTTAGTAATTCTGTATAACATTCATCTATTCCTATTCCTATATTAATTATTTTCATTTGAGATGATATACCATATCTTTGAAAACCAGAATAAAACATTCCATCTTCAAAATAAGAACTAGCCATATGTAATAATTCATGATATATTGTGTCCTTATATTCTGCTTCATCTAATATAATTGCATTTTTATTAACAGAGTAAGCACCAGTTGTTGCTGTTTGAGAAAAAAAATTCTCAAATTTAAAATCACTAGTACTTATTTTCAATGTTTTAATATTGCAAAAAAGAATTTTTAAATCTTCTTGTGAAAAATTCTTATTCATTATATTTAAAAATTTTTCTAATGTTTTTTTTATTTTTTTGTCCATTTCCCCCACCGCTCGGTATTATATCATACATTATCAAAATTGTTAAATTTAAATTATATACCTAAACGAAATAACTAGTTTTGAATATAATAATGAGAAAGGAGTTTAGATAATGAGTATACTAACAATTAAGAATTTAAGTAAAATATATCATACAAAAACTTCTGAAACAAAAGCCATTGATGATTTTTCTTTTGAATTAAATGATAATGAATTTGTAGCAATCGTAGGACCTAGTGGATGTGGGAAAAGTACAATATTAAATATACTAGCCAATTTAGATAATAAATCAGATGGTGAAATAATAATTAATGATAATATTAAATTAGGTTATATGTTACAACAAGATGCCTTATTTAATTGGAAAACAGTATTAGAGAATTGTTTATTAGGTTTAGAAATAAATAAATTAAATAACAAAGATTATGTTTTAAAATTATTAAATACTTACGGTTTAAAAGATTTTATCAATAGTTATCCTAACAATTTATCAGGTGGCATGCGACAAAGAGTAGTATGAATACAGTATAGACACAGGTAATAATTAAGCGAAGCTACTTATAACCCTTATAAATAAAGGAAAAGAGGTAAATTATGCTGTTAGATAATAATACAAAAAAGGTAATAAATTTAATAAACAATTTTGATAATTTAAACAATATTGACAAGTTAAGATTAAGTATTTATATATTAGAAAACAAGAATTTTAATATTAATTTTAATACTAGAGATATAATCATTCTTTTAAAGGAAGTTTTGTCTAAACTAGATTCTAATTATCATAAAACCATTATTAATTTTAGCAAGCATAAACATTTATTATTATTTTCAGCCAAGTATTTAGAATTAAATGATTTAGAAAAGAAAAACTTTACTGTGGAAATGTTATTTAATATTTATGAAACTGATTTTAATGATGAAATAATTAATAATGAGATAAATAAATTATTACCAATTTATGATTATTCATATTGCATATTAAATAGTTAAAAAATACCTAGAGAGCATTAATTTGCTTACTAGGCTTTTTCATTTTTATTAACAGTTATTGATAAAACAAATATAAATATGAATATTATTATCTCTATTTTAAGTATAGTTAAAATATCAAAAATTTTCAGTAATAAATTAAATTTATTATTTAAAAATATATTTAAACTACTTGTAATAATTATAGAAACTATTAATACAATTAACATTAATGCTATTAACTCAATTAAAATTATTAATTTATTTTGGATTTTATTATATCCTAAAAATTTAAGCATTGTTAATTTATTATTTTCATCTTTTACTATATTTCTTAAAATGATAAATATAATTGAATAAAATAATACTAATATTACATAACTAATATTAATTAATGTATCAGTTATTTCAATTAAATTTGACATACTTAATTGATCATTTGCATCTTCAACTGTATTTAAAGAAACATAAAAGTCATCATTATTTTCGGCTTCATCTAATTTTCCTACTAAAAGTTGAGCATCATAATAATCGTCAAGTGTTACTTTATAAGCATATATATTATTTTCTTTTTCTATCTTATCATACATATCAGAAGAAATAAACATTTCAGAAAATTTAGAATTATCAATTATATTTTCTATTACAAATTCGTAAGAAATATTATTATTAATAATTCCTATCTTTTTATTTATTAAACTAGATAATAGAATATCATAAGTAACTTGTCTATTAAATGATAATGTTATTTCATTTTCTTTTAAATTATCATCTTTTCTAACAATTATTCTATTATTCTTATGAATTCCGATAAACTCTTCCCAAGTTGGAATTATTAGATTACTTGTTGAAGGGGAAGAATCAATAATTATTCCTGTAGATCCATCCTGTATAACATAACCTTGTCTTCCTAATGTATCATAAGTATAATCAGGTTTTACTACTAATATTTTTTCAATGTTAATTACACTATCATATTTAGAAAATTCTTTATAATAATCATTTTGACCAATTACATATAATACCGTATTATTAACAAAAACTTCATTCAAGAGTCCTTTATAATAATTTATAAACGACATCAATGAAATAATTGCTACATTTAAAATTACTATAATAAAAATATATAATTTTGTAGATTTTTTTCTAAAAAATCCTTTTAAAAGTAGCATCATAGCTATTCACTTCCCACTAATTCAATTATTCTACAATTACAAACCTTATTAATATTAATTGTTGTAACAAATGAAGATAAAAATACTATAATTATAAAATTTAAAATAAATATCAAAGGTGATATTGTTAAATTAATTCCAATGTAAGCCATATTAGATAATACTGAAGTTTTCAATATACTAAATAGTATTACTAATAAAAATATAGAAATTAAATAAGCTATTATATTTATTATTAGAAATTCAATAAAATACATTTTTTTTAAAGTTTTTTTGTTATATCCAATTGCTCTTAATAATCCAATTATATGACTATCATTTATTATAATTTTTTTTACATATGCTAAATCAAGAATTATAATAGTTAAAATAACAATGGTTATTAAAACAATATATGAAATATCTACCATATCAACTAAATTTTCATCTATAGAGTTTTTTTGATAAACATTAATGAAATTTTTATTTTTTATTTTATTCATTACATAATCTATATTATCTACACTATCTATCAACACATAAAAATTTGTATTATTAAATTCCATATCATTATTTGGATTTACTTTATCAATTATCGAAATAATATCATCTGACATAATATAACACTGATTATTTAAGTTCATAATTTGCTTATTATCATATAATCCGATTATTTCATAATCTTCGTTGTATTCTTTACCAGTAACAAGATTATTGTTATCTGAATCAAAATTCATTTCATAATATTTAATAGTAAATTTTTTATTTAATAAACTATCTTCAGATATAAAGTTTTCTTCTTTTAGTTTTAATTGGTATACCGATTCATCAGGATAAAAATTTTGAGGACATATTGCAACTTTAGAATCCCCTTCTTTAAATCCTCTACCTAAAACAATATTAGGATAAGTTGTTGCAGTTCCATATAAAAATTCAATTGTTCCATCTAGTTTTGAACTTTTAAAACTACTTTCTACAATTTTAGAGTTATATTTAGAATTATACACATCTAATATATGTTCAATACTTAAGAGTTCATTTTTTCCTAAATCAGCAACTTCTAATTTTGGACTTACTTCTAAAATTCTAAAACCTAAATTATTATTTATATTATCTTTAATATATTGATTAAAATTAAATTTAAATAATATTACAAACATGAATATTAAAGAACAAAAAGTTATTATAATCAAAAGATATAATTTTTTTCTATTTCTGATAATATCAATCATTGATTTTTTTATATAATCATTTATTCTCACAATTAACCTCTTTTAATGTATGATTACATAATTCAAAAATAACATCAGCATATTTTTTAGCGTTGTTACTATGACTGACAACTATAACACATTTACCATCTTTTGATAATTTTTTTAATTTTTCAAAAATAATCTTTTCATTTTCTTCATCTAAATTACCTGTTGGCTCATCAGCTAAAATAATAGATGGATCATTAGCCAATGCTCTTGCAATTGCTACTCTTTGTTGTTCGCCACCTGATAATTCATTAGGAAAATGATTAAATCTTTCTTTAATATCTAAACTATCTAACAATTTTAAAGCTCTTGCTTTTCGATATTTAAAATTTATTTCTGAATTTATACACATTGGAACTATTACATTTTCATAAGCCTTCAAATTAGGATCTAAATAAAAATTTTGAAAAATATAACCGATGTTTTTCATTCTTAATTTTGACAATTCAAAATCATTCAACGATGCAACATTTTTTCCATAAATCTTGTATTCACCACTATTAAAACTATCAATAAGGCCTAAAATATTAATTAGAGTTGTTTTACCACTACCACTATGACCAATTATTAAATAAAACTTTCCTTCTTCAAATTCAAGTGACACACCATCTAAAATAAGTATTTTTTTATTATTATTCTTATAAATTTTAATAACTTTATTTAAACAAAGAACTTTTTTATTATTATTCATACTTATCTCCTTAAAACAAATTAGTTATCCATTATTTTTAATATAACATAAAAAATCTAAAATCATTATGCTTTTTGATTCCTAATTTTCAAAATATTTGTTTGTCATAAAACTACATTTTATAAAAATCAGATATAAAATTACATTACAATAAATTCTAATAAATCTTGGTTTACTTCAACTTTTATGCAATAATATCCATTACCTAATCTTTTAAATGAAATAGATTCATCATTTTTATTAAAATCAATTTTTTCAATATTTTCATTCTCATAATAATTAACTTCAACTACATTGATTCCATCTTTATTTTTAATTACTACTTCTTCCTCATCCGTTACAGTAAGTGGTGGTGCATAATGATTGGTAATAAAATTATATACTTCTTCTGGAGATAACATATCCACATATTCTTGACCAGATAATTTTAAAGGAATAATAACAAAAATGGAATATTCACCATAAAGTTCTAAAGATGTTGAAAAAGATTTAATACTAGGATTATTATATAATTTATCTACAACAAATTTTTCTTTTTCTTCTTCGGAATTAAAATTCATATAAACCTTTTTTATTGTATATTCACAATCTTGTTTAGTTCCTTCAACAATTATTTTTTTATCTTTATCAAATAAATTAGATTGTATTTTTAAATATTTATTGTTAAATTTAACAGATGATGATGAATAATTTACATCAACAACTATACCTTCTCCTTTAAAATCTTTTCTTTCAAAAAATTTTTTATAAGCAAATAGTGAAATTAATATTAATATAACCAATACAATTAATAAAATTATAATATTTTTTTTCTTCATAACTTACACCTTTCTTTTTTATTACTTTATTAATATCAACATTTAAAGTTTCTCTACATTTTTTCACCCACTTTTTTCTTTAATCTCATCTTATAAAATATATTAATTAAAATATTAATATATTTTAATCTAAATACATTACCTATAATAACTATTTATTAAATTCAAAAATAAATATTTTTCAATAGTTTTGTATTTTTAATTATATGTTCATCTTTTATATTAAATATAATTAATATGAAAATCACTACTTTATGTACTACAAACATTATATCATAAATTTAAATTATATACCTAAACGAAATTACTATTTTTGAATATAATAATGAGAAAGGGGTTTATATAATGCGTATCCTAACAATTAAAAATTTAAATAAAATATATCATACTAAAACTTCTGAAACCAAAGCAATTAAAGATTTTTCTTTTGAATTAAATGATAATGAATTTGTAGCAATCGTAGGACCTAGTGGATGCGGGAAAAGTACAATATTAAACCGTCACCGAATGGGGACGATCTT
>CALVYO010000044.1 GCA_944372275.1 uncultured Bacilli bacterium | reverse complement strand
GATTTTTTGACATTTGTTTTGGGGTGGTGTGTCATGTGTTAAATAATATTTAAAGTTGCCACAATCGTTTATTTTGTTTATTAAGTTTGTTTAATTAAAGTATATAACGCAAATACAACTAGAACATAAGGAGAGTGATAAATTATGGTGAAATTTAATGTTGGTAAGGTTTATAAAACAAATGGAATAGACCAAGCACTTAAAGAGGATAAATATTATCTTTATGAAATAATTAGTATATTTATAAAGTTTATTAGTGGTAATTGGGGAAATTTAGAAGCAGAAGATAAAGAGGCAAATGACCTAGCTTTGATTAATAATGAAAGATTGTTAGGTGCTTATCTAACTTCAAAAGGTAAGGTATATATAACTACTGAAAGAGATAGAAGTTATACCACTATAATGTTTGCAAAGGAATATTAATGAATACTAATTATGTAAGATTTCAAGATAAAGTAGTTATGAATATTATTAAACACATAGATGAAAAAATTGAAGTTAATGATAGCAAAAAGAAATATGTTAATTATTTAAAAGATAGAACTGATTTAAAGGAAAGCAAAATAAAAAGGATCTTAGCAATTGGTACTAAAAGAAGACTTACCTTAAATGATTTAAGTCAAATTGCTAAAGCACTTGATATTCCTATTCAAGAATTATTTAAAGATATTTAAAATAAAATAACAAAAATTAGTCATTATAGGCAGATTTTTGTTATTTTTTGTTATTAAGTCTGGTAATTATTTTAATAATGTTTACAATAGGACAGTAGGAAGGTAGGTGTAGAAATGTTAAATCAATCAGTATTAGTTGGCCGAGTTGTAAAAGATATAGAGTATAAGAAAATTGAAGATAAAGATGTGTGCCAATTATGTTTAGCAGTTCCAAGAAATATCAAAAATATTAATGGTGAGTATGGAACAGATTTTATAGATTGCATTTTATTCCAATCAGTTGCTCAATTAGCAAATGAATATTGTAAAAAAGGAGATTTTTTAGGAATAAGAGGTAGATTGGAATCATGCTTAAAAAATATCAATGGTGTTGAAGTAAAAACAGTACAATTAATAGCAGAAAAAATATCGTTTTTATCAAGCAATAAACCAGTTTAAAACTATAATAGCACCTTTAAATTGTGGTGCTATTATTTTAATATGTTTGTTCAAAGAAACAATTGTTATGTTGGGCACTTAATTATGTGCAAAATGTATTTGATTTTGTTGGTTGATTTGGTGATTTTTTAATAAAAATGTTCAATTTACTTAAAATAGGTTTCTTTGGGCATAGAGAGGAGATATTATGAAGTGGGCATATTGTAGATGTTCTA
Source organism: uncultured Bacilli bacterium (assembly GCA_944372275.1). GTDB lineage: Bacteria > Bacillota_I > Bacilli_A > RF39 > UBA660 > Faecisoma. Next base: position 8,445 of record CALVYO010000044.1, on the reverse strand, counting down.
CAACACAAGATAAACAAAGTTTAGATAGACAGATTAGATTTGCTATTAATAATGGAGTATATAAAGAAAATATTTATAAAGAATACGCTAGTGGTGCTAAATCTGAAAGAATTGAGTTTCAGAAATTATTAGAGTATGTAAAACTATCAAATGTAGAATCTAAAGAAATATATTTTTCAGATGTATCAAGAGCAACAAGATCTTTAAAGCAGTTAATGGAATTAGTTGAATATGCGAAACAGTACAAAGTAAAATTAGTATTTGGTGATTTTATAATTGACTGTAGAAATAATTTATCAGCTTTAACTGAAGGACAATTACTCATGTTAGGGTTAGTTGCAGAATTAACAAGATTAATAATAGTAGAAAATGTAAAAGATGGCTTAATAACAGCAAGAGAACAGGGAAGGATAGGTGGACAACCTAAATTAACCAAAGAAAGGATTTATGCTAAATGTCCTAATTTTGCTAAGTATTATATAGATTATGTAAATGGGCATATTAACCTAATTGAATTAAGCAGATTATGTTGTGTATCAAGAAATACAATAACAAATTGGATTAAAGTTATTAAAGATTAACTATTATATGTTATATCATTTTTTACAAAACTCTTTAATCTTTTTTAATGTATCCTTTATATCAGAACTTTTTAAATCATTCAAATTAGTATTGAGGATGGTATTTATTTTATCTTTTAAATAATCTGGAAATTCATATTTTGAAATATAAGACTTTATTTTTTCTATATTGTCTTTTTTTTGTTCCCTGCTTTTTTGCTTTCGTATCCTAGCATTTATTCTATCACAATCATCGCATCTTAATTTACTACCTGTCATTATAATTCCGCAGTCTTTACAAATGTTTAATGATACTATGCTACCATATTCGTTCGTTGAATAAATATCTACTAAATTTAGCTTAAAGATATACCATAATATTCCGTATAGTGATTCAAATTCTCTACTTACAATCAATTCATTATCTTCGTCTAATGTTAGTTTATCTATATACTGTAATTTAATAATATTGTGTAATTCATATAGATTTATTACATCATTTAAATATAAAATATATTGAAAAAGTGTAGGACGAGTAGGCAATGTACCATTAATGGTTAAAAAGTCATTGAAATGTATATTTTCTTTTGTTTCCTTACAATTATTGTCAATAGCCTTTTGATTTAATGTTGAATAGATAGATAAATACATAAATATTGATAAATCTATTAAAAAACCATTATCATACATTATGTATTCGCCAATACTGTTTTCACCTTCATTAATATTTGGTATAAAATTTGCTTTTAACCATTTATATAATTCATTAGAATATTTCCAATTTCCATTTTTGAGAATTAAATAATTTAAATCTGTTCTTTTGGGAGCGTATAAATCACTTATAGAAAGATTATTGTTTTTTAACCAATTACTTATTGCTAGTTCTTTATTTTCTTCATTATCGCTAGTATTAGATAAATTAAAAAAACTATTATTTAAATTAATTTCTAAACAATTGTGCGAATCAAATACTATTTTGTTTATTTTATCTTTATTCTTTATATAAAGTTCTTTTCCTAAACTGATAAATGAATTATATAAGACTTTAAGAGATTTATTATCTAATTCATCTTTATAAGAATATGGTATCGCCTCAATATAAGTTATACCACTTGCTTTTATAACTTTTATTTGTTTTGCTTTCATTAAATTTTTGATTTTAAATCTAATTCTACGCTTATTTAACTTGTATTTACTCATAATATCCCTCTTTTCTATAAATATTGTATCACAAATGTCACAAAAATGTCACAAAAAAACACTATGGGATCTATTTGGTGTTATGTTATTATTTAATTGTTCCGGAACAAATGATTGTTAGAAGAGGTGAAAAATTTAGTGAAAATTTATAGTTATCATTCTTGTTATGATGAAATGTTGTCATCTTTATTTTTAGCTCCTAAAAATTTAAAAAGCAAAGATGTTAAAACAAGAACAGTTGAATTATATTCTAAAGCAACTGATACAAAAGGAAATAACTTTTTAAATTTTAATGTATCTATGACGGCTCATGAAATTTTGGTATATTCACTACTATTGCATAAATGTATTGAAAATAGTGTGGAAAACTCAACTATATCTTATAAAGAATTACAATTATTAAGAAATAAAAGATGTGGAAGAAATGTAGTGATAGATTCGGATACTTTAAAAGCATATAACAATGCTTTTAAAGGTCTGTGTAATAAGTATATAAAATATTACTATGAGAACAAAAGTAAAAAATCAAAAATTACTTATTATAAGGGAGAACATCCGCTACTTTTAATAAGCAAAGTTGATAATTTAAATAATAATGACAAGGTAATAAACTATTCTCTAGGTCCTTTTGGTAAGATGCTTTTAGAAAAAAGAAGATACTCAACTTTATTACCTAATAAGTATTTCCAAATTAATTTTAATGAAATTATGACATATGAATCAGCATTATATATTTGTAGAATCATTTATATGGAAAGAAGAAAAAAGAAAGATTATATTACAATAACATTGAATTCAATAATGGATAATACAAATAAATATGTTATCAAGAACAAAGAATTAATAAAAGTAGGAACTTGTTTAGAATATGATGGTCATAACATTAAAAGGTTATGGAATTTAGTTATGAATAATGTTAATGAAATATTAAATCAATTAAAAATAGAATTTGTGATTAAAGATTACATGATACAAGATTTAAACTCTAATAGAGAATACAAAAATATAAGATGGAAAGTGTCATTAGACAAGTAGTGTTCTAAAAATAACAATTGTTGTTCATAAATATGCAACTGAAGTTTTAAAAAAATTATATAACCTTTGAAATAAAGGCAATAATGGATATGTATAAATCAATATATAAGACTTTAAGTCAAAGAAAAAAAGTAAGTCCCATGACGAAAGGAGAAACTACATGAATGAAGAAAGCAACAATTATATAGATGATTTTAATAAGATGGATTTAAAAACAATCTTTAGTTTGAATTCTAATGAAGAAAATGATCTATTATTTGTAATTCCAAATGATTCAAAATATATTATTCTAGATAAAAAAGAAGTACAAAACATATTATTTCAAATTTCTGACATTGTTTTATTAAATTCAAAGAATAGAGAAGAACAGGGAATAACAATCAGAAAAATAGATGATTCCAAAATTGAAATTATTTATCCTAACCAATCATGTTATTTTAAAACTGTTATACCGGTAAAAAATAATTTAGAGACTGGCGATATTTTATATTTTGATTATTTATTTCTAAAGAAAATAATAAAACACTTACCTTCAGAAATAATAGTATTTACGAAAAGTGAGAGGGTAAAAAATGAAGTTATTACAAATTATTATTTACGTGTTGGGAATGCAGACTTAATATTACCTTATATTTATTTATCGAATGAGGAAATATCAAGGTTAGATATAAATTGCGAAATATTAAATGATGGTATAGAAAAATTAAATAAAGAAGAAATGATGAGTAAACTGACAATAATGAATAATTTTATTTCTTTAGAGTCTGATACAACTAAAAGAGAACTGTATATATACAATAGAATAGGAATAAAAAGTTTAATGTCTTTTACATCATATACTGAATTAAATTTGCCTAATATTAAGCTTAACAGCAAAATTATAAAATATTTAATAAAGTCATGCCTACTATCAAAAGATGAAGTAATTATGATTTTACCAACAAAAAGTGAGTATCATCGGTATGCTATTAAGTATGAAAATACACTTATGATTTTTGTATGTATACCTACAACAAAAGAATATACACATACAAAAGAACTAATAAATAAGCCATTTTTAAGTGTAATAGATGCCAAGAACTTAAAGAATAAGTTAGATATTAAACATTGTTGTTATAGTCTTCCTTCACTTTATTTAAAATTTGTAGATGGACAATTACAAATGAGTTACCAATTAGTGAATGGAATGGTAAAAAACTATAAAATTGATACAATAAATAGTTCGTGTTATTTTCAAAATATAGCTATAAGATTAAGCAGTGAGACATTGTTTAGAATATTAGAAATATTCAATTATAAAAAGATAACAAAGGTAGGATATAAAAAAGATAATCTCTTTTTAGAAAATTCTAAAGTTGTTGTTGTCTTAAAAAATCTTAATTAACACCTAAATTTATGTATTTAAAAATGATAGCAGTTCCTTTTAAATAAGGAAAAAATATAAAGTAAATAGAGACTTCAAGTAAGATTAAAAACAAAGTTAAATATAGAAAGGAAAATGATATGAATAATGAAATTAAATCGTATTTAGAAGAAACGATTACAGAAGAACAACTTAATATACCTGCTGAAATATTTTCGGAAAAAACGAAAAGGGAACAAAGAAAAGAAAATCACTGTTATGAATTAAGTAGTGGTGAAAATAGATATGATAGTAAAGACATAATTGATAATGGAAAATCAATATTAAAAAGAGAGATTGACTTAAAAAATATGGATGATGTATTATTTTATGTTTGTAAAGACTCAAATTTATCAGGGGATATTTACGCAATAGATAAATTAGGTAATTTGATTACAAAAATTAATGCAAGTACTCTTTCTAATTATAATAATTTAAACAATAACGATGTGAAAATATTAGAGAATGATAGAGTAATAATGATAAATGCAATAAATGAGGCAAAAGAACAAATTAACTTCATGAGTGAGCAATCAAAAATAAAAGAAGAAATAAGTGGATATCCAGAGTATAATGAAAGAATTTTTGAATTGTATAAACCCCATGATATTAAATTAAGATTCAAAAATGAAAAAAATTTATTAAGGGCTATGTTGAAACCTAATGGAGATTATAATGATTTTAGATTATTATTGTCAATTGTAAGAGAAAAGGATATTGATTATTTTAATCAACTAGTAGATGATAAAATTCTAAATTCTACTATATTTCCAATATCACCTGTTTCTCATAGTAGAATTATTTTTTGTGCAATACAAAACTTCATTACATTATACAATCAATTTCCATCTATAAAAACTCTAGTTAATGCGATTAAAATTCCATATTCAAAAGAATTTTTTGATGAATATTTATATGATGAGAAAACGATAGATATTATAATCCAAAAACGATATTTAGAATTACGAAAGACATATTGTAGACATGTATCAGAAGTACTCAAAAAAGATTTGAAAGTTAGTGATGAAATAATAGAAAAATTAAGACAAGCTGAATTTATGACATTACCACCTAGTAGTGACTCTTTATTTGATAATTTACAAAGTGTCTTTGAAAATAAGTTGGATAATGAAAAATTATCTACAGGCATTAAAATATTGGACCAAAATAATGCTTATATAAAAAAAGGGAAAATTTCAACAGTTTTTGCATATACAGGTAATTTTAAAACAATGTTTTGTAGTAATGTTGCTTATAATGCAATTAAAAATAATAGTAATGTTTTATACTTATCTTTAGAAATAAGCAAGGCTGAAATGTATATTAACTTTTTGTCAAGACATTCTTATAACTTTGATAAAAAAATTTCCCACAGTGATATTAAAAATAGCAAATTGTCCGATGATGATAAAGATTATTTATATAATACTATATATACTGATTTTAAAAATGAATTGAAATCAAATCTTATAGTATATGATGAAACAGATATCGATTTAAATACTTATGCATCATTTTCAAAATTATTTTATCAAGCAGATAGTAATTTTAAGAAAAAGACAGGAAAGGGTATTGATTTAATCATAATAGATCATCTTAATCTATTAAAGTTTGAATCAGGTGAAAAAATTCAAAATGATTATTCAGCAGTAAATCATTGGATGAGTTTTTTTCGTAAAAATACTATTAATTTTCTTGGCCAAAAAAGGCAAATAGCTATATTATGTGCATGCCAAAGTTCTCGTGAAGGATATAAAAATGCTATGAAAAATCAAAAATATCAATTAACGGGGATCGCTGAAGGAAATGAAATTGAACGTAGTTCACAATTAGTTCTTTCAATATACACAACTGATGAATATAGAAATAACAATAAAAGTCAAATGCAAATATTAAAACTAAGAGATGACAAACCAACAGATCAATTGTTAGATGTAGGGCTAGATCCAAAATATTATATGTTTGGTATAGAAGTAGAACAAGCACAATCGTTAAAAAATAATGAAACTTCTATGAGTTATGAAAAATTAGAGAATGATTGCAATATAATATCTGCATTTGAATAATTATAATGTTAAAAAGGTGGTGAATAAAAATGATAGATGAAAAAACATTTAAAAACATTGGTTATAACGTTGCACAAATTGGTTTTTATCTTATGAGCATTAATAGTGATTTGTTTACCGATACAGAGTTGCATCGTAATATAGTAAGTTTGCTTAGTCAAGTGTCAGTATATTTAAATGATATAGTTAATAATAAATTGGTTATAATGAATCAAAAGGATAATGCAAAGCAATATTTATCAAAATCAGAATTAATAAAATTATATCATCCTCTTATAACTGAATATGGATTAAGACAAGCTATTAATAAGAATGATATTAATTATATTAAACACGGAACTAAATATTTTTTTGAAAGACATGATGTAGAAACATGGATAAGTAAAAAAAAGAGTAATAGTAAAGATAATAATGCTGTTAAATCTATAAAATTTGTTTAGAAGTCTGGTAAAAAAATTATTATCTGTTAGATTAATTTTAAGGAGGTAACAATGAAAAAAGAAAAAAATATTACAGAAATTATTCCAAATAAAAAATATCGTATTGATATTGAAAAAGGAAAAAAATATGATGGGACGAGAAATCGTATTGTAGAAATTGTTAATGGAACTATGAAACAAGCCATAGATCGAAGAAATGAAATATTATATGAACTTAAGCATTCTAAACTGAAACCTGATAGTAATATGAACTTTTTAGACTTTACTAAATTGTGGCTAAAGGATTATGCAGAAGTAAATGTAAAACCAACTACATTATCAGGTTATAAAAATTGCCTTAATACACACATATTACCTAGGTTCAAAGATTATAAATTGTGTGATATTACTGTCTATGAATTAGAAAAGTTTTACAATGATTTAAGAAAAACAAAATCAAGAAATATAAACAAGAATGGTGAATATAATTTACTATCAGAATCAGTTATAAGACATCAACATTCTCTTTTATGTGTTATGTTAAATACAGCAGTAAAATGGGATTTTATTAATTTTAATCCATGTTTAAAATTAGTAAAAACACCAACAGTTACTAAAAAAGAAATGAAATATTATGATGAAAAAGAAATAAGATTACTATTTAAATATTTAGAACATGAAAATTTAACATTTAAAACTGCTATATATATGTTGTTATTGGAAGGTCTTAGAAGAGGGGAATGTCTTGGATTGTTTTGGGAACATGTTGATTTTCAAAGAAAAACTATATCGATAAAGAATAATTTGCTTTATGTTCATAATATAGGTATATATCTAGACACGCCTAAAACATTGAAAAGTAAGAGAACAATTACGCTACCTGATATATGTTTTGAACTGTTAGAAAAACTAAAATATTTACAAATGTCAATGAAAGAAATGTATAATAATAAATGGGTAGAAAGTGACTTTGTTTTTAAAGATGAATATGGTAATTATTTTAAACCGGAAAGACTTAGTAGACAATGGCAAAGATTTTTAAAGAAACATGATGACCTAAAATATATTAGGTTACATGATTTAAGGCATACATGTGCTACTTTTTTACTTAGTAATAATGTTCCGGTTGCAACGGTTAGTAAGAAGTTGGGCCATTCTAATATTTACACAACATTAGATGTTTATACACATCCAGTAGATAAGGATGATATTGATGCATCAAAGCTATTAAATGACATAGTAAAAATCAGTTTAGATAATAAAATTGGTCGAGATGATGACTAATTTTATTATTTTTTTGTTACAAAAATGAAAAAGTATGTTATAATTTATTTATACATTTGCTCAAGTGGCGGAATAGGTAGACGCACAGCACTCAAAATGCTGCGGTTTTACGACCATGAGGGTTCGATTCCCTCCTTGAGCACCAAAAAAATTAGTCGAACTAATCGACTTTAAATATATGAAAGGTTAATTTTGGTTAACCTTTTTTATATGCTCGAAAGCAGCTGAATAGTTATGTTGATAATAAAGGCAAAATTAGATGTTGAGAATAGGATAGAAAAATAAAACCAAAACATACTTAATTTTTTCAATATCAAATCTAAAATTATTGAAGGGTCTTCTAATAAAAACTATTTTTGATAAAAATGAGTTTATAATGTAGCAATAGATACTTACAAAAGAATATGAGTTGTTTAATTATGCAGATATTAATAAATATTACTTCTAAAGATTATTTAGAATTGCAGAAGATATGATAT
>CALVYO010000043.1 GCA_944372275.1 uncultured Bacilli bacterium | reverse complement strand
GTTTTCTAACCCTTTTTTATATAACTTAAGGGCTTCAATTTTTTTAGATTGAAGTTCTATTTTTTTATCAAGCAATGAAAGAAAATCTGCAATCTTTTTTTGCTCTTTTTCTGTACATTTTTTTATTTTACATTCACCGATTTCTCCTGTATTAATTTTTTTTGGAAAAGCAACATGAATAGTTTTATTATACAATTCTTTTTGAAAATTATTAGATTTAATATATTGATTTAAATAAGGTGGATAAAGTTTTGTTCTAATTAATGCAAGTGATACATAATAAGCAAGTTTTTCTGTCCCATCATAAATATTAGATGTTCCTATATCACCAATCCTTGTCATAAAAATATCATTTTTAACAGGCTTAACTTTATATTTTTTATAATCTTCTTCGCTAATATATTTATCAGTATTATAAAAATCACTTATATTTTCAACACTAATAAATTTTATACCACTAGAAATATAATTAGGAGTTTCATGAGTTCCATCATATACTTCAGAAGAAACCTTTAATTTTTCTTCTTCCCACTCTTCTGAAAACTCATTAAATCTTAATTTAGGAACATTCATTTTTATCACCACAATTCTAGTCCTTAAGTTTGTTAAAAAATGAATGTCCGTTAAAATAGTATATGGGAAGGAGATTATGAAATGATTTTAAGAAGAAAAAGAATACTTTATAAAGACTGGATTTATAATTGGCTTATTGATAAGAAACACTATATTAAGGAATCAACATATGCTAATTATTCAAATGCCGTGTTTAATCACATAATTCCTAAACTAGGACACTATAAATTGGATGAATTATCTCATAAATTAATACAAGATTATTTATTAGATTTATCTAAAAATGGTAAGATAAATGGTAGTGGTGGCTTATCTTCTAAGACAATAAAAGATATTACAATAATAATTAAAGGTAGTTTAAAGAAAGCAATGAATGAAAACAAAATTAAACATATAGAATTAACTTTTAACTATCCGTTAGATTCAAAATTAGAAAAAATATATGTTTTAAGTAAATCAGAACAAAATAAAATTACTTCATATTGTTTAAACAATTTAGATAATAAAAATTTAGGAATATTAATATCTTTGTATTCAGGATTAAGAATTGGAGAATTATGTTCATTACAATGGAATGATATTAATTTAAAAAAATCTCTTATAAATATTAATAAAACAGTACAAAGAATATATGTGAAAGATTTTGATGAATCTAAGTCTAAAATAATAATAACAACGCCAAAAACAAAAAATGCAAATAGAGAAATCCCTGTTAGCAAAGAATTTATTGAATTACTAAAAAAATTTAGGGGAAATAATAATGAATATATTTTGTCTGGTAGTGAAAAATTAATAGAACCAAGAACTTATAGAAAATACTTTGATAAAGTATTAAAAGAAATAAAAATTAATCATATTAATTTTCATTCTTTAAGACATACATTTGCAACTAATTGTATTTCATTGGGTGTTGACTATAAAACTGTTAGTGAGTTATTAGGACATGCTAATGTAAATATAACATTGAATTTATATGTGCATCCAAGATTATCTCAAAAAAAGAAATGTATTAAACTAATTTGTAAAGTATTCGAAGAAAAGAATTAAATCTTTTCTTTTTTCCAATATATATTTTAAAAAAATATGATATAATGTTTATATAAGTTGTCTCTTTTTAACAAACTTAAGGACTAGAATCGTGGTGATAAAAATGAATGTACCAAAATTAAGATTTAGAGAGTTTAATGACGAATGGAAAAAAGAAAAATTCTATTCTTGTGTAAGTATAACAAACGGACAAGTTAATCCCAGAGATCCTAAATATTGTAATTTACCACATATAGGACCTGGTAATATTGAAAAAGAAACAGGTAGACTCTTAGATTATAATTTAGCAATATATGATAAATTAATAAGTAATAAATATTTATTTGATGAAAAAGATATTATATATAGTAAAATTAATCCACACTTTGCAAAAGTATGTTATCCAAAATTTATTGGATTATGTAGTGCGGATGCTTATCCAATAAAACCAAAAGACAATAAACTTATTTCTGGATTTTTATTATATTTATTATTAAATCCTAAATTTACAAAATTTGCTACATCTGTATCTATGAGAACAGGAATGCCAAAAATAAATCGTGATGAGTTAGGATTATATAATTTTAATATTCCTAGTATAAAAGAACAAGCTAGAATAAGTGATTTTCTTCAATTATTAGATAAAAAAATAGAACTTCAATCACAAAAAACTGAAGCCCTTAAGTTATATAAATTATGTATTTTAAAATATATTTTTAGTTCTGCAACTATTAAAACTAAATTAAAAAGTATTGGTAATATAAAAAAAGGAGAGCAAATAAATTCAGAGGAATTATCTAAATCTGGTTCTTATTATATGTTAAATGGTGGTACAGAACCTTCTGGTTATTTGGAAAAATATAATACCTTAGAAAATACTATTACCATAAGCGAAGGTGGAAATTCGTGTGGATATGTGAAATATAACAAATGTAAATTTTGGTGTGGTGGACATTGCTATTCAATAGAAAACAAAATGATTGATAACCATTATCTTTATCAATTATTAAAATTTAATGAAAATAAAATTATGAGATTGAGAATTGGAAGTGGTTTACCTAATATTCAAAAAAAAGATCTGGAAAATTTTGAATTATCCATACATGAAAAAAACGATCAACATAAGATAGCAAAGTTGTTGATAAAATTCGATACTAAAATTGAATTGGAACAAGATTTATTAAATTTACTTTTAAATTTAAAAAAAGGACTTATGCAAAATATGTTTGTATAAGTCTTTTCTTTATATAAAACATGTATTATAAACAATGTTTTTATTAAATTTAATTTGCAAAATAATAAAGTAAAAATAGAATCTCTATTAACTGAAATTACTGAAAAAAGTAAAATAAATAACGAATATAAAATACTTTCGTCAACGACTAAAGGAATTTATTTACAATCAGAATATTTTAATAAACAGGCTGCGAGTGAAAACACAATAGGATATAAGGTATTGAGGAAGAAACAGTTGGTGTTAAGTCCACAAAATTTATGGATGGGCAACATCAATATTAATATGTCATTTGATATTGGTATTGTATCCCCATCTTATAAGATATTTAATATAAATGAAAAAATTATAGATATTAATATTTTAAATGAATGGATAAAATCACCTAGAACTCTATATCAATTTCTTATAGCATCTGAACAAGGTGCAAGTATTGTAAGAAGAAATTTAAATATAGATTTATTTAAAGAAATAACAATAAATATTCCAAAATTATCAGAACAAAGAAAATACGGTAAATTATTTAAAATAATAAATAATAAATTATTTTGGGAAAAGGAAAAACTTTTTAACTTACAACAAATAAAAAAAGGACTTATGCAAAATATGTTTGTATAAGTTTTTATATGAAAAAATTTAAATTTTACTTATATTTAAAAATATAGTATAATTATATAGGTGGTTTTAGTGTATAAAAAATTATTATTATTTAGTATAATATTTTTATTAATTGACCAAATATCAAAAGGATTAATTAATTTATATATGAATGTAAATGAGAGCATAAAATTATTTAATTTACTAAGTTTAACATATGTTCATAATACTGGTGCAGCATTTAGCATGTTAGAAGGAGCAAGATGGCTATTTATAATTTTAGGAATAATTGCTTTAAATGTAATTTTTATATTTTTTATAAAAGATAAAAAATTAAATAATCTTGAAATTATTACTTATTCTTTATTATTAAGTGGTATAATGGGAAATTTAATTGATAGACTCCTATATGGGTATGTAATAGATTTTATTGATGTTAACATATTAAATTTTGCTATATTTAATTTTGCTGATTCGTTTATGGTAGTAGGTGTTATTTTATTAATGATTGGAATGATAAAATGCAAAAGTACAAAGTAGAAAATGGTAATGAAAGAATAGATATTTATTTATCAAAATTACTAGATGTAAGTAGAAGTAAAATAAATAAATTAAGTATAAAAGTAAATGGCAAAGAAGTAAAAAATAGTTATATAGTAAAAGAAAATGATATAATTGAAATACCAGAAATAGAAGAGAATCAGATTAACGCTGAACCAGAAAATATGAATTTAGACATAGTCTATGAAGATGATGATATTATAGTAGTCAATAAAGAAAATGGAATGGTCGTTCATCCTGCTATAGGTAATACTAAACATACTTTAGTTAATGGTTTATTATATCATTCTAAAGAATTAAGTAAAAAAAATGGTGAATTTAGGCCGGGTATTGTTCATCGTATTGACGCTTATACAACAGGACTGTTGATGATAGCTAAAAATGATAAAGCTCATGATTTTTTAGCTAAACAGTTAAGTGAAAAAACTACCCATCGCAAATATATTGCTTTAGTGTGGGGAGTTATTAATAATGACACAGGGACAATTGATGCACCAATTGGTAGAGATGTAAAAGATAGAAAAAAAATGAGTGTTACGGTAAATGGTAAAGAAGCAATTACGCATTTTAAAGTTTTAAAAAGATATAAAACTGCAACTTTAATCGAACTGAATCTAGAAACAGGAAGAACGCATCAAATAAGAGTTCATATGAATTATATAGGTCATCCCGTAGTTAATGATCCTGTATATGGAAAAAGAAAATTAATAGATAATACTGGACAATGTCTACATGCTAAAGAACTGGGATTTATTCATCCTAAAACAAAAAAATATATGGAATTTAGTTGTGAATTACCAAATTGCTTCGTTAATATATTAAATAAATTTGAGGAGGAATTATGAATTTAGAAAAAAATGAAGAAATAATTGTCAAATTGTTACATTATTTTATCACTGATAAAAATTATAATCCGGTAATATTACATGGAGCAAAAAATGAAATATGGTTAGAAAATTTAGATAGTGATTACAAAATAATAAGGATAGTTTCTAATTATATTCATAATGATGAACAATTAAACTTTGATGTATTAAGAACAAAACAAATAATGAAATCAATAAAGAAAAAAACATTATCCTTAAAAGTACCAACATTAAGTATTTTTATTAATTTAGGGGATAACGTTCATTTAGATAAAGAAAAAAAAGTTGATAATATTACTTGCTTAAAAGTAGAAAATTTAGATGATGTTGTTACAAATGATGATGTTTTAGAATATTTTCCTGATATAAATAAAACTTTAAATTATAAAGAAGAAGGTATGAGTTTATTTTTAAAGTTAACCTCTGATATAAATAAAAAAACAGAAAATGATGCTAAAGAAGCAGAAAAAATATTTGGCCCTAAAAAGCCAATTGTAACTTATACTTTAATTTTTATAAATATTATGGTGTTCATTGCAATGTATTTGTTTGGTAATGGTAGTGAAGATAGCATAACTTTATTAAGATTCGGCGCTAATTATCGTGAATTAATCTTGAATTATAATGAATATTATCGTTTAATTACTTCTAGTTTTTTACATATTGGTATACTACATTTATTATTTAACATGTATGCTTTATATATAATAGGAGCACAAATCGAAAGTTTTTTTGGTAAAGTTAAATATATTATAATTTATTTAGGAAGTGCTATTTTTGCTAGTTTATTATCAATTTGCTTTCATAATGGTATAAGTGCTGGAGCAAGTGGTGCTATCTTTGGATTATTAGGTGCAATGCTATATTTTGGTTATCATTATCGATTATATTTGGGTAATGTTTTACAAAGTCAAATTATACCAATTATTTTATTAAATTTATTTTTAGGTTTTATGACACCTGGAATTGATAATGCTGGCCATATTGGTGGATTGATTAGTGGTATATTCTTATCTATGGCTTGTGGTATTAATAAAGATAAAAAAGTAGAACGAATAAATGGCGTTATTTTAACTATTATATTTACAATTTTTATATTATTTTTAATAAAGAATATTAATTTTTAAGTTAATATTTTTTATTAAATTTGACAAATTTAATAAAAAATTATATAACTATATAGTGAATTGGAGGAGTAGTATGCAAACAACATATATATTTGGCCATAGAAAACCTGATACAGATTCAATATGTGCTAGTATCAGTTTATCTTATTTAAAAAATAAATTGGGATTAAAAACTGAACCGATGAGTTTAGGAGAAATAAATAAAGAAACAAAATTTGTTTTAAATTATTTTAATTTAAAACAACCAAAATATTTAAATGACGTAAAATTACAAATAAAAGATATTGAATATAAAAAAAATTGTTATTTGAATGGTAAAGATTCCATAATTACAGGATTCAATTATATGAATCATAATGATTTAACAGGATTGCCTATAGTAGACGATAACAAAAAATTAATTGGTTTAGTTACTCAAAAAGAATTAGCTAAAGAATTAATTCAAGGAGATTTCACACATTTAAAAACTTCTTATCAGAATATTGTAAATACTTTAAATGGTGAAGAAGTTTTAAAATTTGATGAGGAAATAGAAGGAAATATTATGGCTGTAGCCTTTAGAAGTTCCACTTTCATCGAAAATATTAAAATTACTAATGATGACATATTAATAATAGGCGATAGAAATAATATTTTAGAGTATGTGATTAATTCAAAAGCTAAATTAATCATCTTAGTTGGTAATGGTGAATTATCAAGTCATAATTATGAACTTGCAAAAATAAATGAAGTAAATATTATTAAAACTAGTTATGATACATTTAATACAACGAAATTAATTAATTTATCTAATTACATTGAAAATGTATCCTTTAGTTTTCCAACAACTATTCAAGATACGGATTATTATACTTCATTTAAAGAATTAAGTGAAAAAACTAAGCATACCAATTACCCTGTAGTTAATAAAAAAGGTGACTGCTTAGGATTGTTTCCAATAACTTTATCTAGTTTGAAAAAACCTAAAAAAGTTATATTAGTTGATCACAATGAAAAAGAACAAAGTGTAGATGGGTTGGAGGAAGCATCAATTGTTGAGGTAGTGGATCATCATAAATTGGGTACTTTAGCCACTACTTTACCAATCAATTTTAGAAATATGGCGGTTGGTAGTTCTAATACGATAATATATAATTTATATAAAGAAAATAAAGTTGTTATTCCTCAAAATATGGCAGGTGCTATGTTATCGGGAATATTATCTGATACACTATTATTGAAATCACCAACTACAACTGAAAAAGATAAAGAAGCAGTTATTGAACTTGAAAAAATAGCGAATGTTGATTATCAAACTTATGGATTAGACATGTTTAAAGCTGGATCTTCTTTAGAGGGAATGACAAAAGAAAATATTATATTTCAAGACTTTAAAAAATTTAATTATAACAATCAAAATATTGGTGTTGGCCAAGTATTTACAACTGACATTGATTATATTCTAAATGAAAAGGAACAATATATAACTATATTAAATAATATATGTCATGAACAAGAATATAACATTGTTACATTATTTATAACTGATATTATTAATAATGGATCATATATTTTATATAATGATGAAGCCCACGATGTAATTCAAGAAAGTTATAAATTAGAAAGATTAAAACAAGGTCATTATTTAAAAAATGTCGTATCAAGAAAAAAACAAATGATACCACCAATATTAGAAACATTAGAAAAACATTCATAGAAAAGTTATTTAATATAACTTTTTTTTGACATTTTCTTTAGTTCTAAAGTAATATAATGGTTAATATACTAAAGTGGGTGAGAAGATGAAACGGATGAAATTAAAAAAAAGATATAATTTAAAAAAAATAATATTCCCAATTTTATTTGTTGTCATAATTTGTAACATCGATATTAGTAATATTGAATTAAAAAATAGTAATGCTGATTTCATCAATGAGATATTAGGTAATTCTAATGCTCATTTAATTAAAGAAAAGAAAAAAACTAACTTATTATATGAATTTGTAAGTTCATTTAATAATATTGAAATAAAACAACCGACATCTATTTTAGCTAAATCATTTGTTTATAACGATGATAGTGCAGTTCAAACGTTTTCTTATATTCAAAATATGGTTGTAACAAATCCACGTATATATATTTATAGTACCCATCCAACTGAAGGATTTGTCGGCGAAAAAAATGAAGAATATAATATGAATCCCAATATCGTTTTAGCGTCGTTAATATTACAAGAAAAATTAAATGAAGTAGAAATTCCAACTATAGTTGAAGAAAGAAGTGCTGCTGATTATATTAAAGAACATAATATCGATTATAAATATAGTTATGTTGCGACAAGAGAATTTTTAACTGATAAATTAAAACAACAAAGTGATTTTGATTTAATAATTGATCTACATCGTGATGCAGTTTCTAAAAGTATATCGACAGTAACAATAAATGGTAAAAATTATGCAAAAATATTGTTTGTTATGAATAAAAATTATCCTAATATAGAATTAGCTAAAAAATTTAACAATATAATTAATGAAAAATACCCTGGTTTATCAAGAGGAATATATGATAGATATAGTGATGATTTTAATCAAGATTTAAATGAAAATGTAATTTTATTGGAATTAGGTGCAAATTATAATACATTTGATGAAGTAGAAAATACTATCGATGTATTAGTTGAAGCAATAAAGGAGCTATTGAAATGAAATCAGTTAAATTAAGAACAAAAATATTTAGATCGACAGTTATAATTTTATTTGCTATTTTTTTGACAATGTTTGTAAGTAATAAATACGGTTATTATGAATATAAAAAACAAGAACAAGTCACTTTAACTGCTGAACAAATAAAACAATTTGAAGAAGATGTTAAAAATGGTAAAAATATCGATTTAGAAAATTATTTAGAAAAAACAAATAAAAATTATCAAACAAAATTTTCTCAATTAGGATTAAATTTATCTAATACCATTGCTGATACAGTATCGAAAGGTGTGAATAAATTTTTTGGTTATATTAGTAAATTTGTCGTAGAAAGTTAATAAAAATAATTTGTCGTAGAAAGTTAATAAAAATGCTTGACAAACATATAATAAATGGTATAATTATATACGAAATGAAGAAGGAAAGCGAGTATTCTCCACCTGATAGCACATTAGCTATGGGTTTATAAGCCATTATTTTTTGCGTTTATATAGGTGGATACTGTTCGTGTCTACTTTTTTATTGTTGGAGGTGTCAATTATCGCAAATAAGTCTAAAGATTCATTAATCAATGAACAAATAAGAGCTAAAGAGGTTATGGTAATAGGGCCTAAAGGCGAACAATTAGGAACAAAAAATATTAAAGATGCCTTAACTTTAGCTAGTTATGCAGGATTCGATTTAGTTTTAATTAATCCAAATGGTAATCCGCCAGTTTGTAAAATAATGGATTACAATAAATTTAAATATGAAAATAAAAAAAGAACTAAAGAGAATTTAAAAAAACAAAGAGAAGCAAATTTAGAAATGAAAGAATATCGTTTATCTGTAACTATTGATGTTCACGATTTTAATACGCGTGTTAAAAATAGTGCAAAGTATTTAGAAAAAGGACATAAAGTTAAAGCAACGATAAGATTTAAAGGAAGAGAAATGGCTCATCCGGAATTAGGAAAAGATGTTTTAATGCGCTTTGCTACTGCACAAGAAGGTGTAGCGATTATTGAACAACAACCTAAATTAGATGGCCGAATTATGTCACTAATTTTAGGACCAAAAAAAGAAAAATAGGAGGAATTATTTATGCCAAAAATGAAAACACATAAAGGTACTAGTAAAGTATGTAAAGTAAGACC
>CALVYO010000042.1 GCA_944372275.1 uncultured Bacilli bacterium | reverse complement strand
TTATCTTGAAATTTTTTCTTAATATTTTCTTTAACTAATTCGCTATTTTCTCTTATTAATTTAATATCAATCATAATATCATCCTTTCCTAAATATAAAAAGACTATTTTATTAGGAGTATATAAAATACGGTACCATCCTAAAATAGCCTTAATTAAGATAACGGTTTTACCCGGAAATGTTTTCATTTCACTAAAGGAGTAGATTTCATAAATAATTATTATTAGTTTCCATCAACCACTAACTTTCTATTAAATAATATATTTATTACTTAGTTCCTTTTTCGTTTTGTAATTAAATTTTAACATTTTAAATTAATGCTGTCAACTATTGATATTTTTTAAGTAGTTGAAATGCTTCTTCTTTAAAATTTATCAAATTTTTGGTTCCATATGAATAAACACATATTTTATTCGTGAATCTTTTTCTTTTAGTTTATCTTCAATGTTATCGATAACTTTATGAGCATCGGTTAATAATAAATCTTGCATTATAATATTTGAAACTAATTTATAGTATGGGCCATATCTTAAAATATATAAATCTTTTATTTCTAATACTTCATCAAATGAATTTATTATATTTTTTATATTATTTATGTATTTTTTATCTAATACTTGTTCTTCTAATAATATACCAATATTTTCTTGTAAAATATTAAATCCTGTTTTAACAATAAATAAAGCTATTATCATCGTACTTATTGTATCAGCATATTTTAATATACTAAATTCAGTTGAAAACTGCATTAATATAATTGATAGTAACACAAATATAGAACTATACACATCGGCTCTACTTTCTTTTCCTGATGCTATTAAAATATTGTTATCATACAAAACACCTTTTTTATAAATATAATTAGACAATAATAATTTCGATATTATAGTAAATAAACTTACTAATACCATCAATAAATTAGGAATTGTTATTTCTTTATTAAATATATTATAAATTAAACTTAAACCTAATATAATGATTACTGCACCTATTATCATACTAGTAATGTATTCAGTTTTTCCATGACCGAATGGATGTTTTTTATCAGCAGGTTTTAATGATAAATAATTACCAAATATTGCTACTAAATCGGTAGATAAATCACTTAAAGAATGAATTCCATCAGCTACTAAAGCATTACATTTACCAATAAAACCAAATAATATTTTAATAATAGATAAAAAGATATTGGTTATCGAACTAACCAATAAAACTTTTGTTATTTTCAAATTTAATCACCTTATTTCGCTTCGTACCAGTTATTGCCATATTCAATGTCAATTTTAAGTGGTACTTTTAATTTTATTACATTCTCCATAACATCTTTCATAATTTTAGTTACGGTTTCTTGTTCTTCTTTTAAACAATCGAAAACTAATTCATCGTGAACTTGAATAATCAATTTTGATTTCAAATTATTTTCTTTTAATTTTTTATGAATTAAAACCATTGCTTTTTTTATTATATCAGCACTAGTTCCTTGAATTGGTGTATTTAAAGCCATTCTTTCTCCTGATTGTCTAATCATATAGTTAGTATTTTTTAATTCATCGATAATTCTTTTACGATTAAATAATGTTTTTGCATAACCGCATTCATATGCTTTTTTTATTGTACTATCCATATATTCTTTAATACCAGGATATGTTTTTAAATATTCATCGATAAATTGTTTAGCATCTTTATTTGATATATTTAAGTTTTCTGATAAGCCAAAACTACTAATACCATAAATAATACCAAAGTTAACTGCTTTAGCAATTCTTCGCATTTCTTTAGTAACTACATCAGTTTTAAAAATATCAGAAGCAGTTTTGCTGTGGATATCTAAATCATTATTAAATGCTTCTATTAAAGCTGGTACATCGGCCATATGGGCTAAAATACGTAATTCTATTTGGGAATAATCGCCACTAATAATAACGGAATTAGGTGATGGTATAAATGCTTTTCTTATTAATCTGCCATATTCTGTACGAATTGGAATATTTTGTAAATTAGGTTCGATACTAGATAATCTACCAGTTCTAGTTAATGTTTGCGTATAAATAGTATGAATTTTACCATCTTTAATTGTACTGATTAATCCCTCGACATAAGTTGTATACAATTTATTTAACATTCGATATTCTAATATTTTTTCAATTATCGGATGTTTATTAACTAATTTATTTAAAACATCAACTGCTGTCGAATAACCTGTTTTGCCCTTTTTACCGTGAGGTAAATTTAATCTTTCAAATAATATTTCACCTAATTGTTGTGGTGAGGATATATTAAAAGATGTACCGGCTAAGTTATAAATTTCTTTACTTAATATTTCTAATTTAATTTTAATTTCATTACCCATTTCATTTAAGATATTTTTATCGACTATAACCCCATCATATTCCATATCGCCCAAGACATATGTTAATGGTATTTCGATTTCATTATATAATTTTTCCATATCTTCTTCTTTTATTTTATTTAATAATTCATCTTTTATTTCATAGATAAACTTTGCTTTATTAACGACTATTTTAGATATATCTTCTTGTTTTAAAACATTTTCATAAAAAGGAATACTATAATTAAATTGATTAGCTAAATAAGCAATATCATCCTTCGTATTATATTCT
Organism: uncultured Bacilli bacterium; assembly: GCA_944372275.1. Classification (GTDB taxonomy): domain Bacteria; phylum Bacillota_I; class Bacilli_A; order RF39; family UBA660; genus Faecisoma. Next base: position 8,118 of record CALVYO010000042.1, on the reverse strand, counting down.
AATAAAGACGCTGCTATCATTAAATCATTTTTAATATCTGGTATTTCAATGTTTTTATATTTTAATGAAACGTAAAGTTTTTTTAAATCATATGTAAATACATTTATATTTTTTAGAAAATCTAAATTAGTTATATTTTTTACATAATAAGCGACATCTTTATTATATATTCCTATACCTATAATATTAGAATTGTGATAATTTGTGCCATCTAATTCTATATAAATCGCACAATCTTTAGTAATTTTTATTTTACTTACATCATCGATAATCGTTATATTAATATCTTCTTCTTGTTTTTGTTCCTTTTTTAAGAATGAATAAAATTCTAATTCTTCATAAATACTATTTAATTTATCAGTACTACCTAAATATTTCAATTCATTAACATTTATATCGATAGGAACATTTTTATAGATAGTTGCTATTTCATAACTCATATAAGCATTATCTTTATCTGTTTCTAATTTTTCTTTTGTTTTTCCTTTTATTTCATCAATATGTTCATATATACCATCTAATGTTTTATATTCTTGTAATAGTTTTAAAGCAGTTTTTTCTCCTATTCCTTTAACTCCTGGAATATTATCTGATGAATCACCCATTAATGCTTTTAAATCGATAATATTAATTGGTTTAATGCCATATTCTTTTGTAAAAGTATCTTCGTTATATCTTATATAATCCTTTTGTTTTAGTAATTTTATATCGATATCATTACTTATTAATTGTAATAAATCTTTATCACTACTAATAATTGTACCAATAAAGTTAGGATCTTTATTACAATATTCCGCAAATGTTCCAATTATATCATCTGCTTCATAATTATCTATTTCGTAATATTTAATACCCATTGCATTTAACAATTCTTTAGCTTTGGGAAATTGTAGTTTTAATTCATTAGGTGTTTCGATTCTTCCTTGTTTATAAAAATCATATTTATCGTGTCTAAATGTTTTTCCTTTATCAAATGCTACCATTATATAAGTTGGTTTTTCTTCTTCGATTATTTTATGCATCATATTAGCAAATCCAAATAAAGCATTAGTAGGAAAACCTTTACTATTTTTCATAAAATTGCCATTATATGCGGTAGCATAATAACTTCTAAATAATAGATTATTACCATCGACTAATATTATTTTTTCCATAACTTTTCACCTTTCAATATTATATCATTATAAATATAATTTCTTTAACAAACTTACAAAAAATACTTGTAAAAGTTTAGAAAGTCATTAATTTTTTTCATAATACAAGTTTTTCATAAGTATCGCACCTATATCTTGTGTATTATGTGCTTCACAAATCGTTATAGGTTGTAAATTCATTTCTTTTATTGCAGCAATATAATATTTTGCTTTAGGCATGTATTCATCATCTTCTTCAAACAAAGATAATTGATTATTAGTTTTTCTTTCACCAAACGCTTTATGAATTTTTTCGCCTTTATCAGTATAATCTACTGGATATACATGAAAATGCGTTTCTTCTAATATATCTCTTCCTAATTCTTTTTCTATTTTTTGTAAAACTTCAACAACTTTTTGTTTTGATGTTATGCTTCCTAATTCCCTAGCGTGTAAATGAGCTAAATCAATACAAGGTCTCGCATAACTTACTTCTTTACATATTTTTATTATTTCATCAAGGCTTCCTAATTGATTAATTTTACCACCTATTTCAGGATATATCTTTATGTTTTCAGTATCTAAATCTTTTTCTAAAGATTTTAATGCTCCTATTAATCTTTCTAATCCTAATTTTCTTTCTTCTTCTGTTTTTCCATATCCACCACCTGGATGGAATATAATCCTTTTTACTCCTAAAATTTTTGCTAATTCATAAGCTTTTTTAATTTCTTCTTTTGATCTTTCAACAACATCATTTTTTATTGATGCTAAACTGATATAATAAGGGGCATGTATTGTCATTGTAATATTATATTCTTTTGCTAATAAACGATATTTATTTGCTTGTTCTTCCTTCATTCTTATTCCATATGTACATTGAAGTTCAATACAATCTAAATTAATTTCTTTTAACCATTTAAAAACATTATCCCTATTTTTTTTATACTCACTATTAAAAAAATTAATTGGGAATCCTGCTACTCCAAATTTTATTTTACTATTTTCCATTCTTTACACCTTCTAAAACACTATCACTTATTATTTTACCAGATATCATTGCTTGCATAAATCCTCTAAAATATCCACAAGCATCACCACCAATATATAAATTCTTAATATTTGTTTCAAAATTATCATTAAGTAAATATTTATTACTTCCTAATTCAAAAGATGGAGCATATACAATATTTTTTTCATTTGCAAAACCAGGTATACATTTATCTATATCATAAATCATTTCTTTAATATATTTCAAAGTTTTATCTGGCAAATAATCATTAATATTACCTAAACTATAAGATTTCATGGTACAATATTTTTCATTAATTTCATAATTTTTAGTATTATTTAAAAAAGATTCCATGTTTTGAACAATAGGCTTGTTGTTTTTACTTATTTTAGAAATCATTTGTCTATATTCTCTTATATCATTTAAATTACCAATTCTATGGTGAATTGCAATATTTACACTATTTGTATCATATCTATTAGAATCTAATATAGCACCATCTAAAGAAGAAATCCCATTATCAAACACACATTTTCTAACTAATCCTTTATAATTTTGACAAAATGTCCTTATCTCATTATTATTATCTATCTTTCTTTTTAACTTAATATCATTGAAAATATTATCTATACAATTAAATACCTTGTATGGCATTTCTATTCTAACACCTATTTCAATAACATTTTCTTCATTTTTATAATCTATTTTTAATTGTTCAGAAATTGTATTTAAAAATTCAGTTCCTAATCTTCCTGTTGCTATTATTACTTTATCAGCACTAATTTTATTTTTAGATGTTTCTATAACAAATTTTCCCTCTATTTTTATACAATTTACTTTATTTTCAAATAAAAATTCAACTTTATTTTGTTGTAATTTTTTTTTAAAATTTGCACCTATTTCATCCATTTTTTCTTTACTAATTTTTTGGGCATTATAATATTTTACATATATATTCTTTTTCAAAAATTCTTTTTCTATTTTTTTTTTAGATGGACACACTTCTTTTCTAGTTGGTTTTCCTAACTCTATTAAAAGTCTTTCAATTTGATCATAGTAATTAATAACTTCATTCTCTGATTTAAAATTTAATAAACTAGATGCAGCGGGATAATAGCATGCTTTGGTACCATCAAAAAATTGACATCCTCCATAACCTGATATCACATTACACGGAGTACAACTTTTATCACATATTTTATTTTTATCTAAATTACATTTTCTTTTTGTCACATCTTTACCATACTCTATAATACAGACTTTAAAATAATTACTTAAGTATAAAGCTGAAGTTAGTCCGCATGGTCCTGCACCTATTATTGCTATGTCATAAATTTTCATACTACACCAACTTTCTTACAAATTATAACATATATACTTTAAGATGTAAATCAACGGAATGAAAATATCTTTATTTATAGTATAATATTTTTTAATTATTTTTATAAAAATGATTAAAAAATTACAATTTGAATTTGTACAAATTATATCAGGGGTATTAGTATCCATATAAACTGCATGATGAAATAATTTTAAGTACTAAGAGTAAAACTAGAAAGGAAGTATGTTTTGGTATTAGATTTAGCAAAAAGTAAAAATATGTACATGTTATCTTCAAGTGGTGGTGAAATTTTAATTGAACCAACAAAATACGAACACAACAAACCAAATTTTGAATTTATTAATTCTGAAATTAATAAATATGATATAAAAGATAATTTAACTGTTGTTATAGAAGCAACTAGTATTTATCACAAAGCACCTGAAAGATAATCTAAAGAAAATGATTATCATGTTATTGTATTTAATCCCCTTATTGGAAAAGAAATTACAAATACAATTAGAAAGATGAAAACTCATAAACAAAATTGTTTTAAGTTAACAGACTTATTTTTTTAAGGCAGTATTCCTAATAGAAATTATAACGAAGAAGATATTTATAGTAAATTAAATGAGTTATCTAGACAATACTATCATTTAGAAGAAGGATTAACTAGACATAAAAATCGTTATAAAGAACTATTACATTTATGTTTTACTGAATTTGAATTATGTTTTAAGGACGAAAAATATATGAATTAACAGTCCTTAATTTCATTAAAGAATTTCCAAATGCATATATTATTAAAAATAAACGAATAGATGCTCCTGTTTATAACATAGCTAATACAAATAATAGACATTTAAATTATTATAAAAGTAAAGATATTTCTATAAAAGAATATGTACAAAATTCGTGTCCAAGAGTTAATGATAACTCTAAAGACACTGATAATTTAAAACAATTAACAGAAATAATAATTGACTTAACTAAACAAATTAATTTAATAAAAAAAAAATATGATTGAGTTTACTAAACAAACCAAAAATTTTAACAAAATTACTAATATTTTTGGAATAGTAAATTGGTTAGCTTCACTTATTATTGCTGAATTGAAAGGTATAACACGTCTAGGTAATATTAAACAAATAAATGCAAGTTGTGATTTAGATCCTATAATAATTCAATCTGGTAAATCTATTAATTATCACGGGACTATTTCTAAAAGATTAAATAGATATACTAGAAAAATTTTATTTAATTATAGTCGTAATATTATAATTTTGTCTACTAAACTCGATAAAGAAAATTCAATTTATATTTATTACCAAAAGAAAAAACAGGAAGGCAAACATTACTATTATTATTTAACTACCTGTTCTAATAATATATAACAACTATATAACACTAAAATTTTTAAAAATTTAGGTAATTTTGGCGTTTTCGGTTTGCTTTAATCATTATAAATATAATTTCTTTAAAAAATTTACAAAAAATACTTGTAAAATTTTAGAAAGTTATAAATTAATTAAAAATTAAAATAATATCGCACTATCTTTTTTATATGGAATATGATAAATTATTAGTGACTTAAATTGGTCTAGAAAAGAGTATATATGAAAAAGTTATTATTGATTGCTTTATGTTGTTTATGTTTAATTGGATGCAGTTCTAATACTGAAACGCCAGATAATCAAAACAACAATTCAACAAATCAAAATAATTCATCTAATAATGAAGAATCAACTTATTCAGTCAATAAACCATTTACATTCGATGATTTAGAAATCACCATTAGTGACAAATATAGTTTTGACACTATTGATAATGAATTTTCTGAATACGACAATCAAACTATAATAAAATTACCAGTTACAATAAAAAATTTAAAAGATGAAACACATAGTTTAAATATGTTTTATTATAGTTTTTTTGGTTCTAAAGGAACTGAATTAGATTCTATTTCATCATATTTTGATGATAGTGTTGACTTTGCTGGAGACCTAAAACAAGATGCGTCATATGATAAATATTTTTATTTATTATATGATGGAGATGGTACTTATACAATCGAGTTTGATGATTGGAGTAACAAAATATCTATCGATATTGAAATTAAAAAATAACTTATTCTTATATAATTCAAAAAATAATGTTGATTTTAATTTTTTCAACATTATTTTTATTAATAATTTAACAATAAAATTATTACTTTTATATCAGTAACTTATCAATGTTTTAAATTATTTACTTTCCGCCATCTTTTGTAAACAATCAAAAAATTGTATTAGTAGCAAATTCAAATTTTTTATAAAATTAATTCATTATTAATGTTATATTTTTAAACATTTATTTTACATTTTATACTATTTTTTTGATAATTATGTAATTTTATAATAATATTTACAAAAGTTGGCAAATCATAATAAAAAAACTCTAATTCAATATAAGTACTAGAAATTAATTGCATAAATATTTTATTAAATATCAACAATAAAACGACTATCAAAGTCGTCAATAATCAAACTTGGTGGAGAATAGGGGATTCGAACCCCTGACCCTCTGCGTGCAGGGCAGATGCTCTAGCCAGCTGAGCTAATTCCCCAAGTGCATTAATAATATAGCATATATTACTAATACTTGTCAAGAAAATATTGAACTTTTTTTATTAGTTAGTTAATTTTTTTCATTTTTTTGCTGTTCCTCAATCCTACTATAACTAGTTATATCTTCATATACTGTAAAAAACACCTCAGCAATTACTTTATCTTCTTCAACTGACGAATTTAAAACTTTATAATTGATGATTCTTTCTTCCTCTGTTAATTTCTCATTCATTTTTTTTACTGCTTCTATTATTGCTTTATCATTTGCCTCTTCACTTGTTAATAATAATGATATTGTTTCTATTTCTTGTTGATGTTGTTTAACTAATGATATAGGTAATAAATTATGTTTTAAAATAATATTTTCTTCTATTTTTTTATCTTTAAATTTATTAAAAGTAAATTCAATTTCCTTATTGAATATTTTTAAAACATAAACATCTTGATAATTATCTTTTTCTTTTATTTCACTATAAACATAAGGATATTCCACTTTGACATTATACCATACCTCACCATAGATAGTCCCATCAGCCTTTATCGTATCTTTTAACTCTTCATTTAAATAAATATTACCTGATATGATGATATCACCTTTATTGACATACGAATTAATATTTTTAACTACTTCGCCACTTTTAGTTATTATTTTTTTAATAATTGCACTTTTACTCGCTACAACATTTTGTTTTTCATAACTTACTTCATTATCAGGAATTATTCTTGGCTCTACTCTTACAATATAACTAGTTCCGCTTTCTTCAATTTCTAACCATTCAATTTTATCTTGATATTTATTTAAAATATCATTTTTTATATCCTGTAATTCTTTATAATTTTTTTTAAAATTATATTTTTTTATACCATAATTTTCTAGTTCATTTAATAAAAAAGTCCTTAATTCTTTATCATTATGAATTACATCAACATGAAAAATAACATTACTTAAAAATAGCAAAATAAATATTCCGAATAAAATAAAAATTGCTATATATTTATATATATTAATAACTTCTCTTAATTTAATTATACCATAAATATTCTCTATATTAACATCATATATAGTTTTTAATTCTAATAACTTATCATAATCTTTTTTATAGATTATAATATTTATTTCATTATATTTTATATACTCAATTTTAAGTAAATCAATATTATTAATCTTTAATCTTTTAATAAATCTTTCGATGTTTTTTCCTTTCACATTTAATTTAATTTTACTTGTCATTTATTCACCTAAATTCTAATTTATCGATACTACCCTCAATCAACAATTCATCTTTTAACAATTTAGAAACTACTAAACTTTTACCACTTATTAAAACACTACCATCTTTATAATTTATTATAATTTTATTATTATCAAAATGAGATATATCAGTATAATTTACAATATCCAATTTGTTAGATATATAAATTATTTTAAAATCATTTTCTAAAATATAATTCCGTAAATTCATTAATCTCACCTATTTAATTTTATTGTTTTTATTTAATCATATGATTTTTAAGCAATAAAAAAACTGATATTTTTTTATCAATTTATTACTGAACCTGCATCAAAATCTTTAGTTATAGTTAATAATTCAACATCAGCATCATTAGGCAAAGATGCACACATTAACATTCCATCAGATTCCATTCCACGAAACGTCGCTTTTTTTAAATTTGAAACAACCACAACACGTTTACCAATGACATCTTTTGGATCATAAAATTCCGATATACTTGAAATAATTTGACGTGGTTCCTTTTCACCAATATCTATTTTAAAAACCAATAATCTATCCGCATTAGGATGTTTAAAACATTCCTTAATTATACCAAGTTTAAATTCAATTTTGTCAAAATCTTCAAAAGTAATTTTTTCTTTTGCCATATTTAATCATCTCCATAATAATCATATCAAAATGCTTATTAAAAGTAAATGTTTATAATAAAAATTGACAAAATTGTTTATAATAAAAATTTGTAAGGCAATCGCTTAAAAAAAATAAAAAGATAATGTAAACAAATGTAAAGAATGAAAAAAAGTTTTGAAAA
>CALVYO010000041.1 GCA_944372275.1 uncultured Bacilli bacterium | reverse complement strand
GAGTAATAACATAATAGAAACCTGATTTGAAATCTTTAATTTCATAAGCTAATTCTCTTTGTCCCATATCTTTTTCATTAATTATAGTAGCCTTATTATCTGTTAAAATTTTAGAAAATTTAGTAATTACACTTTTCTTTTCTTCAACTGATAAAGTTGGTCTTGCTATAAACATAATTTCATATTTACGCATCTTAACACCTCCTTATGGACTATTGGCTTTTACAAGTAAAAGCAAGGAGTAAATTTCTTACTCGTTTAAGATTATAGCAAACTTATTTTAAAAAGTAAATAGTTTTTAATCAAAAATCAATTTCACATAAGCATTAATGTCCTCATCACTAAACTTACTTTCAAAATTTAAACTTTGAATCATAGCTGAATATTTAATATTATTTTTTAATAAATCAGATAGATATTCAGCATAATATCTTGGAACATATCCCAAATGATATTTTTTTCCATTTTTTTCTAAAATAACCTTAATCGCATTTGGATCATAAGTATTTTCTGGTTCTAGTTCCAATAACAGTTTATCATTAACTTTAATTAAATTAATGCATTTTTTTACATCTTTACAATGCCTTGTTCCTGCAACATCAAATTCAATTTTGTTAGTATCAAAAGAGGGAACAAATTCGTAATTATCTGTAATTAATCTTCCTTTAGTTGCTCGTAAAATTTCTAATTTATTTGAATCTTTATTTAAATTGTATGCATTCAAAATTTCCAAATAATCAGGTCTCTTAAAATTTGGTAATCTAGTTTCAATATTAGCAAATAATTCAGCACTTTTATAAATTTGAGTTGTATTATCAAATCCTGGAAAATATTCAAAACCTGCTTCTTTCGCATCTTTCAATTCTGGATTAATATACTTAAAAACATATTCACAATTATCATACTTTAAAATTCCTACCTTATATCTTCTTCTTGTTTCAGGTTGTTTCCAAATAAGCCACATTTCATTTTTCATTCTATCACCTCAGTTATTTAATATCCAATAATAAATCTCTTCTTTTTTTTAAATAAATAATTATAAATTCTTTGTGTTTATCCGTTAATAACTCGTCTGGAATTTTATTTACAATTTTCTCTATTTTTTCGTTTGTTAATTTTTTCAAATTTAACATTTCATTTTGCACAATATTCCTGTAATTTTCATTTAAATATTCAATCAATTCAAAATGTTTATATTTCGTTTTGTTATCTTCTTTATATACTAATGTCTTACTATTTTTAATATAATTATCAAAATTTCTTGTTCCTTCATAATATTTTTTAGCGAAATCATCATTTTTGAAATTTGTTAATAAGCTATCACCATTGTCATACAAAGGCGATATTTCATATTTATTTTCAATTTTTCTTATTCCCCAATTTTCTTCGTGCCGATCTTGTTCTCCTACTAGAGCATCAAAAACCATTATTCTTATAAATTGAGCAAACAAATTTTTATCAAGATTATCCAACACTTTTTTTATATTTGAAATAGTATAAAATATTGGTCTTTCATCACTATGTTTATTCAAATAAGATACCGCATCAATATGTTCAATATTAGATATGTCAACAAATAAATAATTTAGTATTCCTAATACTTCTTCATTATCTTTAGCAAATTCAATTCTAGCGCATTCATATCCAAGTATTTTTGCAATCTCATAACATAGTTTTTCAGAACAAGATTCGCTAGATAAATAACCTAAACCCTGATATTTAAAAATTGCTTTATTTCCTTTATTATCAATTGCCATTTTTTTGGAACGCGAACCTTTAATATTAATTGTTATATCTAGAAATTCAAAATCCTTTTTTACTTTTTTTATCGGATATTTATTCATAATACACCTACTCTACATAATATTATACATTTTTTTCTTAATAATTGCTATACATTTTTATAAAAGTATCACGATATATATCTAATTTTTCTTTAGTAACTTCGCCTACTTTAAATAATATATCCTCATTTTCTTTCCTATATATATTATTTAATTTTACAATACTATCTTTTTTTAAATTGTTTATACAATCTTTAGCTAAAAATAAATTTGTCTTATATTTTAATTTATCTAATTGTGAAGAAATTAATAAACAAAAATAATCCATACTAACTATATAATTATCTTCAATTATTAAAAATAAATGATTAGAGCCATTGGTCCCATCACTATAAATATATTTTTTAACAAATACAATATCACCAACATTATATTTAAAATTATATACATTTTCTTCATCATTTAAATATATAGAATTATCTTCTATTATATCTACATCTTTTAATTCTTTTATCAAATTATTTTTTTTCGCAAGTTCTATTATATTCATAGAATCACCTCAAATTAATTATATATTAATTATAAGTTAATGTCAATATTTTTTAGAATATAGTACAAACTAATAAAGGTGATTAAATTGTATTATATAAATTATTTTTTTATTATGTCATTTATCGGTCATTTAATAGAAACTTTTATAATGAACAGTAATAGTGGTATTCTATTAGGGTGGTGGACTCCTATTTACGGAATCGGAAGTATTATAATATTATTAATAAACAAATATATTACCAAATTAAGAATAAATAAAATATTAAAAGTAATATTATTGTTTATTAATTGTAGTTTTATATTGACATTTATTGAAGCATTAGGTGGTTATTTAATTGAATTTATATTTAATATAACATTTTGGGATTACACGGATTATAAATTAAATATCGGCAAATATATTGCAGTAGAAATGGCTTTAATATGGGGATTAAGTAGTATTGTTTTAGTATATTATATTAAACCGTTATTAGATAAAATAATAAGTAAAATACCTAAATATTTTACTTATATTCTAATTATATTATTTATAATAGATGTGGTAGCAACTTTATTTATTAAATCTAAAATAACAGATATCGCCATCTTGCATCAAATATTCTTTACCTTCTAATCTAACTTTGCCAGCCTCTTTAACAGATTTTTCATCGCCATATTTTTCTAAATCATAGTAACTAAATACTTCTGCTTTGATAAATCCTTTTTCAAAATCGGTATGAATAATTCCAGCACATTCTGGAGCCTTCATACCTTTTTTAAATGTCCAAGCCCTTACTTCATCAGTTCCAGCAGTAAAGAAAGTTTCTAATCCTAATAAAGAATAAGTTGCTTTTATTAATTTATTTAAGCCACTTTCTTCAATACCTAAATCATTTAAAAATACTGTTTTTTCTTCTTCATCTAAATCACTTAATTCAGATTCTATCTTCGCACATACTTTAATTACCTTAGCATTTTCTGCTTCAGCATATCCTTCTACTTTTATAACAAACGGATTATTTTTATTTAATAAATCTTCTTCACTTACATTAGCCATATAGATAATTGGCTTTAAAGTCAAAAAATTAAATGGTCTTAATATTTTTAATTCTTCTTTATCAAATTCCATTCTTCTTAAAGGAAAGTTCTTAATTAAATTATCTTTTACTTTATTTAATAATTCTACCTCTTTAATTGTCTCTTTATCTTTAGACATTGCTGCTTTTTTACCAATTCTATTTAATCTATTTTCTACTACTTCTAAATCAGCTAATATTAATTCCACATTGATTATTTCAATATCTCTAATAGGATCTATATCATTTTCAACGTGAATGATATTTTTATTTTCAAAACATCTTACCACTTCAACGATAGCATCTACTTCTCTTATATGTGATAAGAATTTATTTCCTAAACCTTCACCGTGTGAAGCACCACTTACTAATCCAGCTATATCGGTAAATTCAAAAGCAGTTGGCACTAAACTTTTAGGTTGATATAAATTATTTAAAAAATCTAATCTCTTATCTGGTACAATTACGACACCGACATTTGGCTCGATAGTAGCAAAAGGATAATTAGCAGCCAATATATTTTGTTTTGTTATTGCATTAAATAATGTACTTTTTCCAACATTAGGTAAACCTACTATTCCCGCAGTTAAAGCCATAAAATCACCTCTTCAAATACTATAAATTTAAACTATTTTCATTTAATAAAAATTCCTGTAAACCTATTACAAGTATACCCTCTTCAGTAAACCAAGATTTAATATTATCTTTTACTACTATTATTTTTTTAAAATTATCAGGGATATTCAATAGTGGTCTTTCTTCTTGCAATGTTTTTTCTCTTGAAACTAAACTTAGAGCAGACTGAATATAATATCTTTTATTATACTGATTACAAACAAAATCAATTTCAATTTGTTTTTTACTATCTCCATCACGTATTTCAACCACACCAACATCAACATTATAACCTCTATAAAGTAATTCATTATATATTATATTTTCCATAATATGTGTTTCTTCTTGTTGTCGAAAATTTAATCTGCAATTTCTAAGACCAATATCTGAAAAATAATATTTATAAGGAGTTTGAATATATTTTTTTCCCTTCACATCATATCTTTCTGCTTTAGATATAAGAAATGAATCTTTCAAATAATTGATATATGATGTTATAGTATTAATAGAAACATCTTTTATACCATTACTTATAAAAGTATCGAATAACTTTCTAGGATTAGTTAATGATCCTATGGAAGAAGCTAAAATATTGACAAGAGAATCTAAAATTTCAATCCTTTGAACATTGTTCCTTTCAACTATGTCACTAATATATGTTTGTTCAAATAATTTTTTTAAATATTCACTTTTTTCTTCTTCGGTTTTATAAGATAATATCCGCGGTAATCCTCCATAAGTTATATATTCGTTCCACGCCTCTTCTTTATTACCATTATAAGCTGAGTAAAATTCAGAAAAACTTAATGGTAAAATTCTAATTTCATCTCCACGGCCTCTAAATTCAGTAATTATATCCGAAGATAAAAATTTTGAATTACTTCCTGTAACGTATACATCCAAATTAGGTATATGCAAAAATCCGTTTAATATTGATTCAAAATCATCAACTTTTTGAATTTCATCTAATATCACATAATACGTTTTTTTATCTTTTATTAAACTTCTAATATATTCATCTAAAACATCAGGATTTAAATACTTATTATTTCTACGTTCATCTAAATCTAATTTTATAATATGGTCTTCCTGAACACCATTATTTAACAAATAATTTTTATACATTGGATCAAGTAAATATGATTTCCCACATCTTCTTATCCCTGTTACTATTTTTATTAGACCATTTTCCTTTTTATTTATAATTTTATTTAAGTAAACGTCTCTTTTTATTTCTTTCATATTTATTCCTCCATTGAATATTTTTTACGCAAACGGAAAAAATATTCAATATAATTATATTACAATAAAATTAAAAATTCAAGTGTTTTAAACTTGAACTTACATAATGTGGAGTTTCATTATTTAACAAATAATTTTCTATGCTTCTTACTTCTTCAAATTTTATAAGTTAATATTGCTTATCCTCTGTTATATAATTTTCTAATAAATTATTGTGCAATCTTTTAATTATACATATTCTTCAATTAGAAAACTGTTAATTAATTGATTTTGATATTCCCGATATTTATTTATAAATTCTTGTTTTAAATTTTCTGGCAAAACACCTAATTTTCTTTCAAACAAAGTTCTAGGTCCTGTGTAAATTTTTGTAGTTTTTATTACAGATTTACGAATTAAATTTATTGATTTTGCAATATTTTCTTCAATAACCACGTCGTAAATACCAGCAGAAGAAGATGATGAAATAATAACATAATGAATATCTGCATATAACAAATTATTATTAGCATCATTGCCAATAACTAAAACAGGACGAACTTTATATTCATCACTATTTGGCAATTTTGCTTTATAATACCATACTTCGCCTATCATTTTTCCCATTCCTCACTACTAGGTTGTAATATAATACTACTAAAATATTCTGCTATTATTTCTTTCGGAATTATTTTGTTATCACGTTCATCAGGATCTAATCCTTCTCTTGCAAATTGCCACGGATATTGATTATGTGTCAATTCTTCTAGATACTTAGAATCGTATTTGCCATATGTATCACGAACATACTTTAGTACTTTTAAAGATTTTAAGGATAAGTTAGTTATTTGATATTTTATTATGATAGGTCTATATGCATAACTACAATAATTAAAATATATCTCTCTATTGACTGGACCGTGTACCCACGCCTCTAGTTCTTCTTCAAAAAGGCATTCATCATTAAACACATAAGAAAAACCTTGCGCTAAATAAATTAATTTTTGAAGTTTTAACGGATCTGGAGATATTTCATTAATAAACCATTTTGCAATATCACTCACTTTTTCCATAATATCAACTCCTGTGTATAGTATATCAAAATAGCCACTAAAAATCAATAATTAATTATAAATTAAAAATTCAAGTGTTTAAACTTGAATTTACATAGTAACTAAAGTATCAATTCCTAAAGGTAATCCTGCAACATACCAAATAATTAATATCAATAACCAAAATATAATCATCGATAAAATTATTGGCCAAATTAATTTAACTGTATTAAACAAAGTCACTTTATTTTCATTTTTATTATATTTTTGAATTAAACCTAACATTACTATGAAATATATAAATAATGGCGTAATTACCTTACCAACACTATCTGCTGCCTTAAATACAAATTGGGCAAAATCAGGAGTCAAATTACCTTTCATAAATAAAGGTACTAAAATAGGTGAAATTAAAGCCCATTTTTCTAAACTACCCGGCATTAAAATACTCATTAATATAATAAATATAAAAGTTATAATTATTAAAGGTATTCCCGTAAAATCAAATAAACTAATTATATAAACTAAGTTATTAGCAATAACAGTACCTAAATTAGTCCAATTAATAATACTAATTAATATTGACGATAAAAACATCAAAACAAATAAATAACCAATATTATTAAATTCTTTAGTAAATGACCAACCAAAATCGTGATTAGTTTTAAAGTTTTTACTAACAAAACCATACACTAAACCAATTATTGCCATAATAACTAAAAATATAAACATAAATGACAAATTAAATGGTGCATTAGTTCCAAATATTTTAGCCACATAATGTGTTTGTGTATTATCTAATAAAATTCCATTTGGTAATAACATTATAACAATTGGAACTAACAAAATAATAAAAGCAATAATTGAAAATATAAACGCCTTTTTTGAAGTTAATAACTCATCTTCATATTTTGTGTTTGTAACAAGTTTTTTACTTAAGTATTTATCAATTAAAATAGTTATAATAAAACTTATTGCAATAGTACTTACAATCATAATGTATAAATTAGAATATAAATTGAATTTATAAGATGGGTCAACATCTAAAGCCGCTGCTGCTTGCGTTAAAACACCTAAAGCATAATCATTATAATTGTAAAATATACCTGTTCCATAACCTAATGTTATTCCTAAAAAAACTGTTATAATACCTAAAATAGGACTTTTATTATTATATTGATATAATATTGCAACCAATGGTAATAAAATAATGTAACTATAGTCACCTATTATCGTTGATATAACACTTATAAATATAACAATAAAGGTTAAAACATTAAATTTTAAATTTTTTAAAGGACTAAATAAATGTTTTAAAAATCCACTTTCTTTAACAATACCTATTGCTATAAATGATAATATTAATAAAATAAAAGGTTCTAATAAACTAAAATTAGTTATAACATTACTAAAAAAATAAATCAAACCCTCTTTAGATAATATACTTCTAACCACTACTATCGATGTTTCTAAAATACCATTAGCAATAGTTGTTCCCGTACCATCAAAATTAATAAGCGCTAATACGCTACTTAAAATAACCACAAAAACAATAATTAACATCATTGTTATAATAGGGGATAAAGATTTTTTCATATTGCCTCCTATAAAACTTTAACTTTTTTTAATTTTTTATTAAATTCAATTCTTGGTAACATAATCATCCTACCACAATTACAACACTTTATTTTAATATCCGCACCAACTCTTACTACTTCAAATTCATTAGTGCCACAAGGATGATCTTTTTTCATAATAACAATACTTCCTAATTTATACTCTTTCATTATGTACCACCAATTGATTATAAGGTATTTCAATTTTATTCTTATCTAATTTTAACTTAACTGCTTTCCTCATTTGTCTTTGTGCTGCATATTGTGTACCACCTTCAACTTCAGCAGTTAATCTAAATGTAATAGCACTATCGCCTAAACTTTCAATACCTAATAAAGTAATATCTCCTTTTAAAGTATCAATTTTTAATTCATTGCATAATTCATTTAATACTTTTTCAACTTTATCAATATCTGAATCATAGGAAACATTAACATCGACAATGGCCATTGAATTAGAAGCCGTATGATTGATTACTTGTGTAATCGAACCGTTATTAATAATCAATATTTCACCTTCATAAGCCTTAATCCTAGTAGTTTTCATACCGATACTAATTACTTCACCTTTAAAGCCATTTATTGTTACCCAATCCCCTACATTATAACTATCTTCGAATATAAATGAAAAACCAGCAATAAAATCTTTTAAAATATCTTGGAAAGCTAATCCAACTACAACCGTAACAGCCCCTAAAGATGCAACAATCATACTTGTTTTAATACCATAAATTTCTAAAATAATCAAAATAGCAATTATTAAACAAATAATTCTTGCTAGATTAATAAAGAAATTCATTAAAGTAACTTGCTTTTTATGTTTAATTTTTTTAGTTTTAAAATTAAATAATTTTTTTATTATTCTTTTAACTATTTTATAAAAAATAAACATAATTAATATAGTTATAATTGGTCCAATAACTTTTACATTTAATAAACTTTTTAAAAATTCTTCCATTTTATCACTCTCTTACATTTAATATTTCTAAAATTCTATTCAAATCTGCTACATTAGTAAAAGAAATAATAACTTTTTTATCCCTTACTTTAATTTTAGTATCTAATTTATCTCTTAATAAATCTTCTACATATTTAAATTCATTATTTTCTTCTTTAACGTGCTTTTTAATTTTTACTTTTCTTTCTTCATTGTTAGTTATTTCTTCAGTTTCTCTAACTGGTATTTTTTCATCAACTATTTTTTTAGCATATTCAGCCATCTTATCTTCATTTTCTAACTTGCTTAAAACTCTTGCGTGTCCCATTGTAATTTCATTATTTATTAACATCTTTTGAATATCACTAGGTAACCTTAATAAACCTAAAATATTAGTAATATGACTTCTACTTTTACTAACTTTATTACTCAATTCCTCTTGCGTAATATTTAATTTTTCAATCATCATTTTATAAGCCAAAGCCTCTTCAATAACATTTAAGTTTTCCCTTTGTAAATTTTCTAGTAAAGCAATTTCAATCATTTGCTCTTCACTAAAATCTCTTATAATAGCCGGAATTGTTGTTAATCCTGCAATTTTAGAAGCCCTAAATCTTCTTTCACCAGCAACTAAATCATAACCTTTAATACTTTTTTTAACAATAATTGGTTGAAAAACACCATTTTTTTTAATAGATTCAGCCAATTCATTTAAAGCATCTTCTTTAAATATTTTTCTAGGTTGATGAGGATTTGGTCTAATCTCATCTAAATTTAACTCTATTATTTCATCTCTTGGTGTTGTTTCATATATTTGTTTTTCAAAATTTTCAAAATCTAAATTTTCACTATTAAATAATTGTTCTAAACCTCTACCTAACGCTCTTTTTTTATTTTCCATCGTGATCAATCACCTCTTTAGCTAAATTCAAATAAGCCATTGTTCCTCTATTTTTAGGATCGTATGCTAATATTGGTTTACCGTGACTTGGAGCCTCTGATATTTTAATTAATCTTGGAATAATTGTATCATATACCTTTTCCTTAAAGTAAGCCTTAATTTCTTCAACAACTTCTAATCCTAAAATAGTTCTACTATCTAACATAGTTAATAATACACCCTCAATATCCAAAGTAGGGTTTAAATCTTTTTGAATTAATAAAATTGAATGAAGTAGTTGTGTAATTCCTTCTAATGCAAAAAATTCACATTGTACTGGTATAATTACACTATTTGCAGCTGCTAAAGCATTGGTTGTCAAAATACCTAAAGATGGGGGACAATCAATTATAATA
Source organism: uncultured Bacilli bacterium (assembly GCA_944372275.1). Taxonomy (GTDB): domain Bacteria; phylum Bacillota_I; class Bacilli_A; order RF39; family UBA660; genus Faecisoma. Next base: position 614 of record CALVYO010000041.1, on the reverse strand, counting down.
TAATCATATTTTTCTTTTGCAACATCTAAATATTTTTTTAATTGACTAGATTTATTAAAACTATGATCAACTCTACTTCTTTCCATCAATTCAATATCCGCACCTGCTAAATTAATTGATGCAGGAATTATACTTAAATTTTTAAACTTTGTTTTAATTATAACTTCATCTAAAGTTGCTCTATCAACTATTAAATCATATATTGTTTTTTCGTGTGAACTTTTACTTACACCTACACCTGTTGTACTATTTCCTTGACTATCTAAATCAACTAATAATACTTTTTTTCCTAACACACCTAAAGATGCAGCTAAATTTATACTAGTGGTAGTTTTACCAACCCCACCTTTTTGATTAACTAACGCTATAACTCTACCCATAACATCACCATATTTCTACAAATACTATTTTATCACATTTTAATCTAATTAGATAGTGAATAATGATAAAAAAATAAAAATGTTACTTTTTCACATTTTTATTTATATTTATACTACGTATATTCTTACACCCAAATCTGTTGCCTCACCTTGCCACTGATAGTGTATAATCTAGTGTGTAAATAAAAAAACATACTAGATTTTTATTTGTGGAAAAAAGGAGAGGATAAGAGA
>CALVYO010000040.1 GCA_944372275.1 uncultured Bacilli bacterium | reverse complement strand
TTTTTTCCTTTGCCAACAAGACATTCTCTGATATACTCTCAACTCAAAAAAAGAGAAAGCCCATATAAGACAAAGGATAAATTTATATAATACATTAATTATCAAAATATAAAAAAATGACAGTGGTCGCTACTGTCATTTTTTAATCAAAGAGATAAATAAAATTATCTTTTACTTGCCTCCTTTATTAAATTTTCTTTTAAATTTAAATAAATGTAATTATATTCATAATAATCGTTAAAACTATTACACTCCACTTTTTCTTTTGCTTCAGTATTTATAACAACTAAATTATTGATTAATAAACAGTCTCTATTATTAATGTAGTTCCCTAATTTAAAAATAGATTCGTTAATTTTTACATCATTGATATACATATCAACTTTTTTAGTAAAATCATTAACTCTAAAAATAATTTCATAATTTGTAATAACTTGTTTTTGCTTAAAATAAGCACTTAGATATGTATTCAAAATTACACATTTATCAAGCATTTCACTTATATCTTCTTTCAGCGGCATGTCATAATTTTTTATTAAAATAGTAGTTATTGTAGAATAAAAATTTTGCTCTACTCTAAATGATATGTTTTCATTATCAAAAAGTTTTTCAATAAAATCAATCAATGCCGTATTCTCAACATTTTCTAATTTTATAAATACCGAACCTACAAATCTAGGTTTATTTTGTATACCTTTTAAGTTTTTAAATAATCTTATTCCACTTGCTGAATCTAGAAAATTAACATTTTCATCTTGTTGCGAAATTTTATTGTTAGATAGATTTCTTATTTCATAATGATTTTGAACTTTTAAAATTTCGAACTTATGCTTATTTGCTGTAAAGCATGGAAATTTGTTGGCTTTTTCATCATTAGTTAGTATATGGCAAACTATAAGGTTAGAGTCATTAGTTGCACCTCCTTTGCTCAGCGGTAAAATATGGTCCACATTCCATCCATATTTGCTATCGCGATTATTATATGCACCTTTAACAATTTTTCTGCCTGCGTAGTCTTGTACGGAAGTTTCTTTACCAAAAGTCTTATTCCATAATCGCATTGCTGTTTCATGATTTAATTCCATAGAATTACTATTCATATTATTTTCAAAGAAATAATATATATCTCCTTTGATTGATTTTATCAAATAATGCATTGATTAATTATAGTGCGACCGACTATTGCTATAACCTCTAAGGGTAATCCTCTAAATAGCTTCAATGAAGATTAATTAATCGACTTTCTATGAAAGTTGTTAGATTATTTGATAAAAAAATTATATACGAAGATTATTTGTTTGTCAATTATAATGTAAGCGCAAATTTATAATTGTAAATAAAATAAATTTTATATAAGTAATTGTTAAAATAAATTTAAAAAAGCAACTAACAAAATAATGGCATCGTAAAAAATGGAGGGTTAAGCAATGGGCTTTGCCTTGCGAACCCCCATTTTAGATGCCGTTTTGTTGCGCTCTTGCTAAACCAAACTTTTTTTATTTGTTTATTTAATCATTTTGCTGATTTTATTTTGTGCGAAAATAATTGTTTTTTTTACAGTAACAAACCTATTTTATTTAATTATTATTTGACTTTTTCACTTTGTGCAAGAAATTTGTGAGTTTTTGCTTGCTGGCGTGTGCTTGTCTGGCGGAGCTTTAGCGACGCCACTTGTATCAAGACAAGCACACGCCAGGATCTCATTTATAAAAATTAATTAACTTTTACATAAAACATTCATGAAAAATATACCAAAATTAAAAGCTTTATGTTATAATAAAAATGATTGACGATAAAAGGAAAAAACATGAGATACATAGGTAGTAAAGCTAAATTAATCAATGAAATACATGATACGATTAACAAATCAATTATGCTAACAAAGGATAGTGTTTTTTGTGATTTATTTTCTGGGACTGGAGCTGTCGCTGAATCTTTTAAAGATCAGTGTAACTTAATAGTAAATGATAATATGTACTCTTGTTTTGCTGTTAGTAAAGCAAAAATTTTGGATACAAATAATTTTTTTGTTGCATTAGGATTTGATCCATTTGAATATTTTAATAATATGGATACTACCAACTATACAAGCGGCTTTTGTTATAACAATTTTGCTCCACAAGTTTCTGGTAGACAATATTTTTCTGATGATAATGCAAAACTTATCGACTTTATTAGAGACACAATTGATATTTGGTATAATGAAGGGAAAATTACTAATGATGAAAAAGATTATTTAATTGGGTGTTTAATTGAAAGCGTTAGCAAAGTATCTAATGTTGCAGGAGTTTATTCGGCTTATCTACACATTTGGGACCCAAGAGCTGTAAAGCGAATGGAGTTTATTAAAATAGAAAGCGAAAAAAAGCCCATAGGCAATAATAAATTTTATCAAGAGAACGCTATAGATTTGATTGATAAAATTCAAGGCGATATTCTATATCTTGATCCCCCATATACTTCTACACAGTATATCTCACAATATCATGTACTTGAAACCATTGCAAAAAATGATAGACCTGTAACTCATGGTAAAGGTGCACATAGAGACAATGGTAATCAAATATCAAACTGGAGCAAGAAAGGAGTTGTCGAACAAGAATTTGTTAGTTTGATATCAAAGGCTAAGTTTAAATATATTGTAATGAGTTATAGCGATGCTGGCTTAATGAGTAAGGAATTTATTGAAAAAACATTAAAAAGATTTTCTGTGCCAGGAACATATAAATTAAAGAAAATAGATTTTGTAAAATATAAAAACACAAGAGCAGTAAAAAGAGAAGTGAGAGAAAATTTAAAAGATTCTAAACACTTTGAATGGCTTTTTATAATAGAAAAAGCAGAAGAAGCATTATATTCATCTCCACTTAATTATATAGGTGGGAAATTTGATATTATTAACTTTTTAAAAGAGCATTTTCCAAAAGATATAAATAATTTTTATGATTTATTTGGAGGAGGCTCAACCGTTTCTTTAAATGTTAAGGCTAAAAAAATTTTTTATAATGATAACAATTGGATTGTTCGTGATTTATTAAAATATTTATCCAAAAACAATATATCAGATTTATATAAAAAAATAACATTGTTAATAAAAAAATATGATTTATCAAAAGCAAATAAAGAGGCTTATATAAAATTAAGAAATGATTATAATGCAAAAAGTTCTACTGAACGAGATCCGATTTTACTATATTTGTTAATATGTTATGGCTTTGAGCATCAAATAAGGTTTAATTCGAAATTAGAGTTTAACAATCCATGTGGTAATTCTGGGTTTAATGATGAAATGTATGAGAAATTGATTACCTTCTATAAAAGAGTGAATGAGTTAAATATAGAATTTGAGAGCAATGACTATCAAGTTTTTCTAAACCAAATACAATCAAATGATTTTGTTTATTGTGATCCTCCTTATTTATCTACTTGTGGTGCTTATACAGATGGGAAAAGAGGCTTTAATGGTTGGGATAGAAATCAACAAAAATTACTTCTATCATTCTTAGAAGAATTGAATAAACGCAATATTAAATTTATGCTATCAAACTATACAGAGCATGATGGTATAAATAACAATGATCTATTAACTTGGGCAAATTCTAATTCATTTAAAATTATATTTAACGAAAAAATAACAAAAAGAAATCGCCAAAACAGGAGGGAGTTGATTATAATCAACTATTAAAATATTATGGAATTAAAAGCTAAAATTTACAGTTGTTATAGATTAACATATAGCAAAATTTATAAAGATGTTGTTTCTCGTTTGTATCCTAATTTTGATACAGAAAAAATTAAATTAGAAATAGAAGATATTTCTAATAACGGGCAACGATCGATTCAAAGTCAGAGAAGTTTGCGTCAATATGTAACAAGAACAATTAGAGTTTATGAAGACAATAAACTGGTACATATTGTTGGTTTAAGCAATACTAATTATGACTTGGACAAAAAACATGAAAAAGAACTTGATCCAACCAAAAAATATGTATATGGCAGAAAAGATTATCATGGCAATACATATTTAAAACAAGGTAGTCCTGACATTTTTAATTACTATTTTAGTGAAAAACCAAATGGTGTAAAATTGTCCTTTTATTTGCTTGATACCAATACATCTATACCGAGTAATATGTTTAATGTACTTTCTTATAGAGAATTGCAAACGATTGGTTTTAAAATTTTAAACATTGATGAGGTAGATTTTTCAAACTATACCGCAACTGGATGTGTCCTGAATAGTACAAGCAATATAGCATTTTCATCTTTTAATAAATATATGAATGATATTGCATTAATTTCAAAGCGTAATACTGGGAATATGCCCTCCTTTTTGCAATGTCAGGAACATTTAGTATATAATGAAGATAACACAGAGTCATATTTTACCGATAAGTATATTTATACCTTTAAAGCTTTAAGTGCTCAAGGTTATGATAGTTTATTTAGAACTTGGTGTATGAAAGTATTAGCAGACAGAGAAGGAACTGCTATTGAATTTAGATTAGGTAAGCAATATTTCCATTATGATGCGGAAGAATTATCTGTGTCTGACAGATTGACAGGTCCAATTTTACAAACTTTTGAAAATGCAGGCATTCATATTGAATATGTAACAAATGATGAATTTATGAGAGAAAAAGATATGGAGGAAAATGCATATATAAGTGCTAAGAACCGTAAAGATCCAAGAAATCAAAGTTTATTTAGGAATAATATAAGAAAGAAAGGTATTCCAACAAGCTGTGTTATATGTGGGAATGACAATCCAAGCGTTCTTAAGGCGGCTCATTTATGGGAAGTATCTTCAATTAAAAACGCAGATGCAAATACAATCAATAACTTTATTAATATAAACAACCTATTTGATTTAATTGATCAAACCAGTAGTCATAAGAATGAATTATTTTTTAAAAAATATTGTTTAACTAATTCTGGTGATAATGGTATTTGGTTATGTGGAAATCATCATGATTTATTTGATTCGAACTACTTTTATTTTGAAAGTGAATATGGTACAGTTGTATTGCATTTTGAAGATGAAAAACAAGCAGCGGATTTCTTAAATGAAACAGTTGAAGATTGTAGAATACCACTGGAAGTATTTACTCGTGCAACAAAAGCATTTAATGCTCAAAGAAATATTTGTTTTAAAAATTAATTAGGAGATTGACATGGAATATAAAAGAGGCTCTGAATGGAGACGTTGGGATTTTCATTTACATACACCAGATACTAAAAAAAATGATCAATTTAAGTCTCCAGAAGGAGTAGATAAATGGGAATTGTTTTACAAAACAATTATTGATTACATTGGAGATGGAAGAGATAAACAAAAAGCAATAGCGGCAATTGGTATTACTGATTATTTTTCTGTAGAAAATTATCGAAAAGTAAAAGCAGATGGGAAACTAAATAGTATTGTTAATTTTATTTTTCCAAATATTGAACTTAGATGTTTACCATTGAAAAATGGTATAAAAATGAATGTTCATTTGTTAATTAATCCTGACTTTATTGATAAGGTAGATACAATAGTTTTAAGCAATCTAAAATATAAAACTAATGATACTGAATACAGCGCAAGAAAAGATGACCTTATAAGATATGGTAAAGATATTGATTCCTCAATTACTGATGATAATGAAGCTTATAAAAAAGGAGTTGAAAATTTTTATATAAATTTCGATGATATTATATCATTGTTCAAGAATCATCCAGAATGTGAAAATAATATTTTAGTTGCTATGCCTAATAGTAGTGTAGATGGGGCTTCAGCTGTCGGCAATCCTTCGATAGAAACGGATTTGCAGGATTTGTTTGAATATAGAAAAGCATTATATAAAACTTCTCATTTAATACTTTCTGCAAAAGCATCTGATATCGATTTTTTTCAAGGGAAAAAAGATAAATTACCAGATAAAATTATGCCTTGCGTTTGGGGGTGTGATGCTCATTCTTATGACAAAATTTTTGAACCAAAAGATAATGCAGGCAACCTAACTAAAAGATATTGTTGGGTTAAGGCAGATCCAACTTGGGAGGGGTTAAAACAGGTTTTGTGTGAACCTGAATTTAGAGTTAAAATTCAAGAATTCTGTCCTGCTGATAGGATCGATAATTATCGAATTATTGATAAGGTAGCAATTGAGGATAATGTGTCTCCACATAGATTTTCAAACGAGTATATATATTTTAATGAGAATCTTACATGTATAATTGGTCTTAAATCCACTGGAAAATCAATTTTGCTGCAAAATATTGCGAATGCCATTAATCCTGAGGAGGTTGCAAATAGGTTTGAGATTGTTTATGAAAATAGGTCCAAAAAGAAATTTGAGTTTCCTGTAAAAGTTTTTTGGAAAGATGGATTAGTTTCAAGTTCAGATAATGACACAAATAAAAAAATAATTTATATTCCACAATCATATCTTAATAAATTAATGGATGATCTCGCTGAAAAAACTGAAATAGATAATATTATTGAAAATATTATAAATCAAAGCAAAGATTATAATACCCTAAATAACATATTTAAACAGGATTTGATATCAATACAAAAAGAATTGGATTCTTTAGTTATAGATCTAATCTATAAGCAAAATTCAATAAACACTCAACTAAATATTATAAAAGATTTAGGAAATATTGAGTCAATTCAGAAGAATATATATGAATTAAAGAATAAAAAGGAAAAATTGGCAAAATCACTAAATATTTCTGAATATGATATTAAACAATATGATGAAGCTTTAGGATTAAATATTAAATTTAATGTTGAATTAGAAGAGTTAATGGCAGATAAATTAAGTATTTTAAATACAGATAATATCGTTAGATTTATTGATTTTGGATTTATAAAAAGTAAAGGAATAAAAATAAAACTTGAAAAATGTACTAATGACATAAACGGAATTGTTGCAAATAATTGGAATGCATATAAAACTGATTTGTTAAAAGAAATGGAAGATCAAATTGAAAAATGCAACAAAAAAATAGTTGAAAATGATAAAATAATAACAAAATTAAAGCCTCAAATTGATAGTAATACTGAAATTAAAAACATAGAAAATAAACTCCGAGCCGAAGAAGAAAATTTAAGAGAAATTGAAAAAGAACAAAATTTATTAAAAATAGAACAAGAAGAATTTAAGAAAATATTAAGTAAAATCACAAATTTAACAACAAAACGAGAGTTTAGATATGATAAGTTTGCTGAAGATTTTAAAAATTTAAATTTTGAAAATACTAATGAAAATTTTAAAATTATTGCAGTAAAAAGACGAAGAATAAACTATTTTAAAGAAGAATTTTCAAAAATTTTTACACAAAGTGCTTTAAAGACTATTTATAATGGCGTTTTTAAAGATCTTGATAATTGTTTAGTAGAGAATGAATATGATGAACCATGTAAAGAGGCTTTTATATTGTCAATATTAAATAATGAGAATAAAAAAGTTTTAATGGCAAAATACGATGTTAATCAGGCAGTTAAAGAAATTCTAAAAGATTTTGATAATATTATATTTACTGTAGAATTAGATGGTGATTTAATTGAAAATATGTCTCCTGGTAAAAAGGCTCTAGTTTTACTTAAATTATTAATTAGTCTAGATAAATCAAAGTATCCAATTTTGATAGATCAACCTGAAGATGACTTAGATAATTTATCTATAGTTTCGGAATTGGTTACATTTATTAGGGAAAGAAAAAATGATAGACAAATCATTCTTGTTACACATAATGCAAATCTTGTTCTTGGTTGCGATGCCGAAGAAATTATTGTTGCAAATCAAGAAATCATAAACAACCCGAAGAGTAAAAATAAATCATTTCAATTTGAATATAGATCAGGTTCAATTGAAAATACTAATATTACTGATGAAAGCACTTTTTTGGGCTCGAGAGGTATTCAAAATCATATTTGTGAAATTCTTGAAGGGGGTAAAGAGGCATTTAATTCAAGAAAAAATAAATATACTGCATTGAATAAAAAATAATTTAATTATATAAATTTATAATTTGCAACCCTTTTCTTTTAGCATAATTCATAGCGCGTTTTGCACCGCTTGGATTATGCTTTTTGTTTACATAACAAATTAAAGTATTACAGTTATCTATCATTTGTTGATTGCTTACAACAATTTTTCTTTTATAGTATTCTTCTTCTATATCATACATTGTTGTTTTAACATCGGAGTATGGTATGTATTTCTCATCACCAAAGATGGGGTCATGGTCAATTATTGGTTCTATTTCTTTAAAACTTGTTATCACTACTTCGATTTCTATATTAGCATAAACTTTTCTTAATTCTCGGCAAACACTTAAAGCCATTTCGTCAAATTCTCCATGTGTGCCCATTGTAAAAAATTCACATCCATTTTTTATTTCTTCTTCAATGATATTATATAGTTTTTCTCTTATTTCTTTATAGTTATAAATGTGTCTATGACCTATAAAACATATTTTCTTATTCATTAAATTTCTCCAGTATAAAAATTAAAAAACTTTCAAATTATATTTTATGTAACATTTTCTACTAGGCATATCTGTTACATAAAAGCATTGTAACACATTTTCCTATAAAATGTTTAAGGAAAAGTAAATTTTATAAAAATTTTACTTTATAAACATTGAGGTTAAAATGGAAGTTTTTATAGATAATTTAAAAGAATTAATTTTTGAAACTGGCAAATCTTTAAGACAATTAGCAGAAGAAAGCAATGTATCCGCAATGCAATATAGTAGGTATTTAAAAGGCTCAATACCAACAATTGATGTAACATTAAAAATTGCAAAATACTTTGATTGTTCGTTAGATTATTTGTTTGGTTTAAGTGAAGATAAAAAGAATAAGAAATACAAAACTTTTAATTATGATATAAGCAAGTTTCTTGGGAATTATAATAGGTTATTAAAGGAAAATAATATTACACATTTTAAACTTGTTAAGAACAGTGAATTTGATGAAAGTATTATCAGACATTGGAAATCAGGTTCAATTCCTAGACTGGATATTGTTTATTACATTGCAAAAAGTCTTAATGGGTCAATAGATGATTTAATTGGTCGATATTAATAATCTTAAAAAATCAAAAGAATTGCAATTTTTTTATATTTATGATACAATTATAAATAATTTTAGGAGAATACAATGGAAAAAGAAAGAGTTGGCTATATCTATATTTTAACAAACGAAGCATTTCATAAGTCAAATTGGGTAAAAATAGGTTATACAGAAAATATTGATCAAAGATTAAAGTCTTTGTATAATACATCAGTTCCTACACCATTTGAAGTTTATGCAACTTATGAAGTTCCTGCATCAACTGGAATGGCTGACAAATCATTGCATAAATTAATTCAAAAACTTAATCCAGAATTAAGATTATCCGAAAATAGAGAGTTTTTTGAAATAGAACCTTGGGACGCATATGATATTTTAGAAGCAATGGCTCAAATACATGGTAGGACGGATAAATTAAAACAATATAAAAATAATAAATTTTATCAGAGTCCAGAGAAAATAAATGAAAATACTATATATACTATTGAATCATTAATTCCAGATGAATCTTATGTGAAAAAATTATATGATAAATTAAAAGATATTATTATAGAGATGTACCCAGACTTAAAAATAAATCCTTTAAAGAATTATATAGGATTCAAAAAAACTAGAAAGCACAACGTTTTATCGTTATGGCCTAAAGAAAGTTCTATTGAAGTAGTTCTAAATGCAAAAAAAGGCACATTAAATGATAAATATGATTTAGTATATGATATATCAAATAGAATGTGGTCAGCTGCACATTATGCATTTAGATATGATGAAAATACAGATATAAATGCTGTAAAAGATTTAATTAAGCAAACATATGATTTAGTAAAATAAAATTTAATTTAATAAAATTTAGCATAAAAATAGCCGAGAGTTTTGCTCCCGGCTATTTGTTTTAATTATTGTTTGCTATATATAATCTATCTGCAACTTTAATTGCTTTATGTGTAATTCCATTTATTGTTTGTTCAACATATTCAGGTTTGCCATCGGCTGTTGCTCGTAAAAGTATGTGTTCTTTATCTTCTTCTACTGGTTCGATATTTATATCAATGATATCTTCTAATTTTGATACTTCTATGACTTTAATTCCTTTTTGAATAAGATATGAACTGAATTGCCATAATTTCTCAAACATTCCATTTGAATCAATAATAAAACTAAAATCGTCTTGTGGATAATATGCTGTAATTCTGTAATATTTATTTTGTTCCATAATTTACTCCTTTATATTGCAATTTGTTTTAACTTTCTATTGGCGTAAGGTAGCCACTTTTTATTTATATAAGTTAAAATATCTTCACTCGGTTTACTGTCGTGTTCACCATAACATTGCAAGACTTTATGATTTGCTAGTGAATATTCAAGAGTAACGAGTGGAGTGTTTGGTGATAATCTATTTCTTATAAAGAAAATAAGTGTTTCTTCACGAGCGAATTTTTGGTCATAATTCATTTTGCCAACGCAGTGATGCAACTGTTCACCCTCATAAATTAACTGTTGAGGACTTTTCGCTATTAAGCAAATATAATCATCTTTAATTAAAAGTCTTTCAAGTGATAAATACTTATTAGCAATTGTTCCGAATTTCTCATATAATGCTTTTCTTTGCTTTTCATCTTCTTCTGCTTTCTTTGTGTGATATTGGTCTATTCTAATATCGTGCCATTTTCTGAAATCGTGTGGATATCTATTTTTATCTTCGGTCATATCAAGCTTTAAATACTCACACGCTTTCCTATAATCTTCATAAGAATATCCATCAATATCTTGCTTTATAAGGTAATTCAAAAATTTATCACGCTCATTAGGTTC
>CALVYO010000039.1 GCA_944372275.1 uncultured Bacilli bacterium | reverse complement strand
CAAGATTTTATCTTGCCTTTTTGCGTATAGCAAACTACCAGGAATTTTGACTTTTGCTCTATAACTTTCCTATTATATAAAAAAAAAGTAAATATTTTTACTTTAAAAACTATTTTTTATTAAAATAACTCCGACAACTGTTAAAATACCTGCTATTAATTTTTGAATAAATCTATCTTTATTTTTATAAAATATAAGTTCAATTAACGAATTAATTATAGTCGTTATAGAAAATAAAGACGCAATAATAGCCATATTACCTAATTGATAAGCTCGAACAGAAGAAACCAACATAATACACCATAAAAAAGCTGAGGTGATTAAACCCTTTTTATCATATAAATTGTATTCTTCTTTTAAATATTTAAAATTATTTTTACTAAATAAGATTAGATAAATAGCAGGAAATAAGACAGTACATATTGTGTATATTCCTAAATTAAAATTATTAGATATATTGACATTTATAAGCATACCTATAGCAAATAAAAGGTTAGCTAAAAAAGAAATAAAATAATATTTATTAAACTTTAATTTACCCTTTTCATAAAAAATAATAAAATTAGCTAATATAATAATAGAAGTACCAATTATTTTATTTATTCCAAAAGATTCGTGTAAAAATATAAAACTAAAAATTATTAAATAAACTGAAGAAGTTTGTTTAAACATACTAAATATCGATGGATCTAAACCATATCTTGCTTCGATATTTAATCTATCAGTTAACGCATATAAAATTGTAACAATAAATAAAGTTAAATATATATTAATATCATTAGGTAACTTAAATTCAAATAAAGGAATAAATAATATAGCAAAAAAAGCAGTTAAAACCTCTAACAAAATAGTTAATTTAGTCGCATCCTTCATATTACGATTAGCTTTTTTAAAAGTATGGGCAAATAAAATAGAAGCAATTAAATAAACTATTACCCAAAAATACCATGTGTTCAACATTCTTATCACCTTTTACTATTATACTAAAAAAAAATACATTTATAAAGTTTTTTTTACCATATTATTAATGGTGATAAAATGATAAGATTAGGTTATGTTTCTATTTCAACTACACTTAATATAACTTGTTCAAAAACAATTACTTACACAGAATATAATAAAAATAAAGATTTAGATAAAATAGATAAAATAATATTAGAAAACTTAGATAACTTAAATAAAATTATCGATTACAATATTAAAAATAATATTCATTTTTATAGATTAACATCAAAATTAATACCACTTGCTACTAAAGATGATGTTATATTTGATTATATTGACAAATATAAAAATATTTATCAAGAAATTGGTAATAAAATTAAATTAAATAATATGCGAGTCGATGTTCATCCTGATCAATTTTGTGTTTTAAACAGTACAAAAAAAGAAGTATTAGAAAATACTTTTGAAATATTAGAATACCATTATAAAATATTAGATTCATTGAATATTGAAAACAAAGTAATAATCTTACATGTCGGTAGCAGTGTCTTAGGAAAGCAAAATAGTATAAAAAGATTTATTAATAACTTTTATAAATTGCCTAAATATATTCAAAAATGTATTGCTATTGAAAATGATGATAAAATATATAATATTTTAGATTGTTTATATATATGCAATAAATTAAATATTCCTTTAGTTTTAGATTATCATCATCACATTTGTAATAATGTTTGTGAAATTGATGAATATCTAAATGATATTTTTAAAACTTGGAAAACAACTCCTAAAATACATTTTTCTTCTCCTAAAAATAATACAAAAAAAGACTTTAGATCCCATCATGATTATATTAATATTGATGACTTTATTAATTTTTTAGAAAAAATCAAAAATATTAATATTGATATCATGCTAGAAGCTAAAGCTAAAGATGAAGCATTATTTAGACTAGTAAGATTATTAAAATATAATGATTATAAATTTATTGATGATACAACCTTTATTAATTAAAATTTAACAATTCTAATAATTTTTTTATATCTTCTTTATTAGTTTTATCTTTTTCCAATAAGTCTTCTAAAAATTTTTTCGTATTATTACTTTGTGGTAACATATAACCAGCTTCACGGTATAAATCTTCAGTAATTAATCTATTAGATTTCATTATAATTTTTGCTAATAACTTTTCTTCTTCAGAACCATTTTCATAAACATATTTAGCAATTTGTTCTTGTTCCACTTTACTACTTATTATTTTTTTTAATCTTTCCGTTACTTCGTTATCTTTTTCTTGTTGCTTTGGATATTTATAAGGTACCATTGATATTGCACCTGATGGGCAAGCTTTACTGCAAGCACCACAACCAATACATTTTTCAAAATCAATTTGACCTGTTTCCGTATCAGTAGCGCCAGTCGGACAAACAAATAAACATAAACAATCTTTACTACAAATTCTTAAATTACGAACTGCTCTTAATTCACTCATCTTACTACCTCCACTAATTTAAAATTAGGTACTTTACACACTGGACATATTTCCGGCTTTTCATTTCCGATATAAACAAAACCACAAACTTCACAAACGTATATTTTTTTATCAGTTGGAATATCTTCATTAATTAATGATTTTAAGATCATTGTAACTTTTTCACCCCAAGTAATAACGCGTAGGGATCCTCTATCTTTTTTTTCGGTAGCTACTTCTCTTGCTTTTTTATAATTCAAATCTAGATCTTTATTTATTTTATTAATTAAATCTTCAAAATTACCTTCTAATTTAGTTTTACTATTATAATAATCAGCTAATTTTTTAAATAATTTTGCTTCTTCAGTTAAATATTGTTTTTCACAACTACTTGCTAAACTACTGCATAAAGCACTAACTTCGCCATAATTCATTTCTCTTAATTCTTCTTCATCTTCTTCAACTATAACTTCAACTGCTTCCGCTTTAAACAAACTCTTAGGAGCACCACATAATGGACATTTCCAATCATCTGGTAAATCTTCAAATTTTACTCCTTCTTTTTTTTCATCATAAACATATCCACAAATTGGACAAATATATTTACTCATTAACATCACCTTTCTTAATTTTATTCGTTTCTATCAGTAATTTATCAAAATCTGATATATATTTTTTATCTTGAATAATTTTATATTTTTCATATTCATCTTCGGCTTTTTTAATTGCATCAGTATGACTAACACTACCTTTATTAGTTAAATTATCATAAAAATTTATTTTAAAAATATCTTCAACAGACTTAACCCAATCTTCCATTTTCATAGGTATATGCCGTTTTGCCCTATTTTCAGCAACGTCCAAGTATAAATTAACTAAATCATTCAAATCATATAATTCTTTCTTGTTTAAATAATTTTTAGCAACACCTACATCGCTTTTTAATATTTTACCATTAGGAGAATTTTTCCAATTCGTTAATCCCATATATTCTTTATTTGAATCTACTCTATTATATATAATTTCTGCTGCAGTTTGATGCGTTATAGCATAATGAAATTTATTTTGAATTGTTTTATAAAAATTATTAGCGAGTTCACTATCTTTGACATAATCAATAGAACATTCAGCAAATATATCAGTTATTTTTTGATAAAATAGTCTTTCACTTGTTCTTATTAATTTTATTTTTCAAGCAATTCATTAAAATATTCTAAATCATTTTTACTTGCTTCAATAAATCTCTTTTCATTTAAATTATATCCTTTAATTATATAATTTTTTAACAATTTGTTAGCCCAAGTTCTAAATTTAATTGCAATTTTAGAATTTATCCTAAAACCTAAAGATATTATCATATCAAGATTATAATACTTAATTTTATATTTTTGTTTACCATTATTACCCATATGTTCCAAAATAGAACATGTGCTATTTTCTTCTAATTCACCATCATTATATATATTATTAATATGTTTAGTAATAGCAGGTCTACCAACTTTAAACAATTTAGAAATTGATTCTGAATTTAACCATACATCTTCATTTTTAACCAAAACTTCAACATTAAAATTACTTGATTCATCTTCATAAAATAATATATCTTGATTTTTATCGTTCAACCTAAAACCTTCCTTCTAATTTGATTAATAAAATTATATCATAATAATTCAAAAAAAGTATAGATTTCCTATACTAATTTCTTTTGTTTTCCTTTTAATTCATTTAATTTTTCTTTTAATTGTTGTTTTAGTTGAGATTTTAATTCATTTGTTTCATTATTAACAATTTTTACATTTAATAATGATTCAATTGCCATCGATAATAATTCACCTTCAATATCATTGTTTGATAAATTCAAAATTGCATTAGCATACATCATCCATTCAAATTGACCTATTTCTTTTGATTTTAAATTGAAAATAATTTTTTCTATAAGATTTCTATATTGTTTTTGGATACCATTTTGTTTTAATGATTCTTTTAAATTTGTAAACATAAAACGCTTTTTAGCAGTATTTAATCCAGTATCCATTATTAATGACAATCTATGCAATAGTTTTTCGCGTTTAATAATTTCCAAATGCAAATTTACTGACGCCAATTCATTACGTTTGAATTCTCTTTTAACTTCTTCTAGTTTGCTCTTTTCTAGTTCTATTAACTTATCTAATTGCAACAAATATCTAATTGATAAATTCTTTACTTCATTTTTCCCTAAAACTAATGATGGCACCCAATAACCATCTACATAATCTAAAGAAACTAACAATACATTATTGGCAATTAAATTAAAATAATTATCCAAACAAATGGTTTCTAATTCTCCATTTTGATTACAAAAATCAACATAAAAGTCAAATTTTAATTGAGCAGTATTTGATGCTTTACAAGATTCATCACTCAATTTATATTCTCTTACAACACCTAAATACATATTAATTCCCCCTTAAGTGCTATGTATAATAACACAATTCCATTAATATGTCAAATTACACTCCTCCAATAATTCCTTTTTTTCTTAAGTAAATCTTTCTTAAAAAATCAACTGGAACAACTGTAAAACTTAACCAAAACATAATTTGAAATTCAAAGAATGTTAACCCATATGTTCTAAATAATTCCCCACCAAAATAAATCAATAAAACTTGAACGATAAAGATAAAACTAATTATAAAAATAAACATTTTATTTTTAAATATGTTTGCTAACAAATTTAATCGATGCGTTCTTGCATTAAAACTATTAAAAATACTTACAAATATAAATAACCCAAAGAAAGCCGTTAAAATATATTGATCGCCACTTCTAAATAAATGATGGAAAAATGGTAACTTTAAAAATAATATACATAATATTGTCGAATAAGCACCTGTAAATAATATTTCGTGTTTCATATATTCGTTAATTATATTTTCATCTCTTTTTTTAGGTAATTCATACATATATTCTTTTAATGGTGATTCAAAGGAAAATGCTAAAGCGGCTAAAGTATCCATAACCATATTTATCCACAGCATTTGAATAACTGTCACTGGTGTATCAACGCCAATAAATGGTCCAATAATCGACAAACTTACAGCACATATATTGACAGTTAATTGAAATATAATGAACTTCCTAATACTTTTAAATATTGTCCGACCATATAATATAGCCTTAGTTATCGATAAAAAATTATTATCTAAAATAACGATTTCACTAGCCTCTTTAGCAACTTCTGTTCCTGAACCAAAAGCAAATCCCACATCGGCTTTCTTTAAAGCAGGAGCATCATTTACACCATCACCAGTCATACCAACTACTAAATCTAATTCTTGACTTATTCTTACCAATCTACTTTTATCTTGAGGAATAGCCCTTGCCACTACTTTTAATTTAGGTAATATTTTTTTTAATTCTTCATCAGACATATTTTTCATTTCATCACTAGTTAAAATTAAATCTCCATCATTATATAACCCCACCTCTTTAGCAATTGCCAAAGCAGTTAACTTATTATCCCCAGTTACCATAACCGTTTGAATGGAAGCCTTTTTAACCAAATCAATACCTTCATATGCTTCTTTTCTAATTTCGTCTTTAATTAATACAAATCCTACTAAAGTTAATTGTTTACTATTTTCCTTAGAAGAGGCAAAAGCAATTATCCGATTACCTTCTTTTGTTAATTTTTTTAAATTATCTTCTATAATTAGTTTTTTTCTTAAAAATTTTTTATTACCTAAAGTATCATAATAAAACTCACATTTTTTTAATATAACTTCAGGAGCACCTTTAATTAAATATATATTTTCATTTTTATATTTTATAGTTGTAGAAGAATATTTATTTTTACTATCAAATGGAACATTATCAATTATTTGATATTGATTTTTTTCTTTAACATTAGTAAATTTTAATATAGCACGATCTGTAATATTACCGCCGATTATTTTATTATCATAATAACTAGCATTGTTATACACTAACGATATTAAAACAATATCTTTTAAATTATTTTCTATTTTATCGATACTATCATATTTTTTTAAATCACCGTTTAAAAAATGCGTTACTTCTAAATTGCCTTTAGTTATCGTTCCTGTTTTATCACTAAATAAAATATTAATGCTCCCTGCAGTTTCGATACCGTGTAGTTTTCTAACTAAAACATTATCTTTTAACATTCTTTTAACATTAGAAGATAATACTAAAGTAATCATCATTGGTAAACCTTCTGGCACTGCTACTACTATTACCGTAACACATAAAGTTAAAGCATATAAAATATGACCACTTATTAAAGGAAAATTATTAACTGTTTCTTTAATTAAATTAAAATCAAAATTATTTTTAATAAATATTACCGAAAATAAATAAGAAAAGAAAACTAAAAAAGCCCCAATATATCCTATTCTACTAATTACTTCGGCTAATTTCCTTAACCTTAATTTTAATGGACTTTCTGGTTGATTTTCTTGTAATTCTTTAGATATAGATCCATAGAAAGTATTATCCCCTACTTTAGTAACAATCATTTTAGCCTGTTTAGAATAAACAATAGTTCCTCTAAATAATGGTTTATTTTCTATATTTTTATATATTTCTTTTGCTTCCCCAGTAATACTAGATTCATCAACTGTTATCTCCCCTTCTATAATTTCTCCATCTGCAGGTATTCGATCGCCTGATTCTAATAAAACTATATCTCCTACTACAACTTCATCGATATTAACTTCAATTACTTTATTATTTCTTAAAACTTTACACTTTATTTTTGATGATTCTTCTTGAAGTTTTTCAAATGCTTTTTCACTTCCGTATTCACTTACTGTTGAAATAAAAGAGGCTAAAAATATAGCTATTACAATACCAACTGTTTCATACCAATCAAAATTTTTAATTAAAAACACTGTTTTTATACCTAACGCTATTAATAATATTCTTATTATAGGATCACCTAAAGTGGCTATATATTGTTTGATAAAACTATTTTTTTTAGTACTATTAATTACATTAGATCCAAATTTTTTTCTTGATTCGATTACTTCTTTATCTGTTAGTCCCATAAATATATCACCTAATAAAAAATATTAGAATTTTCTTCTAATATTATTATTTTAAATCGACATTATTTTCCAATAACCAATCAACTATATTTTTATGAATTATACCATTTTGTGAATAATCTAGTTTATCTATGGATATAACATATTTAGGATAATTATCATCTATATTTTCATAAGCCTTAAATTCTCTTTCTTCTGTTTCTTTGCTTGCTAAAGTATAAGCAACTTGATAATATTCCTTTTGATTATATTTAGTAGCAATAAAATCAATTTCTTTTCCATTATTATTTCCGACACTAACATTATATCCACGATAAATTAATTCATTATAAACTATATTTTCTAAATATGCTCCAAATTGTGTTTTTTTATTAATATTTAATATTTGACCTAATCCTAAATCAGTTAAATAATATTTATCTTTTCGTGTTAATATCTTTTTCCCCCTTATATCATAAGAAGAAACTTTATTCATTAACATTGATTCTTCTGCATATTCTAAACATTCATATATAGTTTTGGTAGATATAGGTATACCATCTTTATTAAATTCTTTTAACATATTAGAAGGAGAAAAAGTTTGACTTGGATTTGTAACTAAATATTCCATTATTCTTTGAAACAAACTAATATTTTTAATATTATGTCTTTTTACAATGTCTTTCAAAACAATAGCATCAAAAACATCCATTAAATATGTTTTAATTGCATCAATTGTTTTTAAATCAAATATTTGAGGTAAACCTCCCAATAATAAATAATTATCAAATTCTAGTTCTATTTCTTTTTTATCTTTAATATTTTTGTATTTAATTACTTCCTCAAAAGAAAATGGCATTAAATTAAAAGAAACATAACGACCTGATAATAATGTTGCAAGTTCACTAGATAATAATTTTGAATTAGAGCCAGTTATAAAAATTGAAACATTTAATGATGCTTTAAAAGAATTTATGGCTTTTTCCCAATTATTTACTAACTGTATCTCATCAAAAAATAAGTAATATTTTCCCGAATTAATTATTTTACTTTTTACATATTTGTGTAAATCCATATAATCTTTAATAAAATCATATTCAACATCTTCAAAATTAATATATATAATTTGTTCATCTAAAACTCCTTTTTCTTTTATTTCTTCTATAATTTGTTTTAACAATACAGATTTTCCGCATCTTCTTATACCTGTTATAATTTTTATTAAATCAACATCATAAAATTCTCTAATTTTTAATAAATATTTTTCTCTTTTTATCATATTTAATCACCAATACCATTATATAACAATTATAAAAATTTGTCAAATTGTATTTTTCTACAAGAAAATATATATCGCTTTTTTGTGTTTTATTTTCTTTAATTAAAAAGATGCATTATTTTGCATCTTATATTTGGTACGGATTACTCCAAGTACCATTACCGGAGGTAATGGTGACATCAGAGTTAACAACTATAACTGCACGAAGGCCATTCGCAAAGGAAACGGAATCGCTGCCGGATCCACCACCATCATCCACGCCCCAAGCGCCAGAACTACTTGTATATGGTGTCATTGTCCAATATGTTGTTGCATTATTGGAACTACTCATAGTTGTATAACCTTTAGTCAATATACTACTACTTTGACTTGATAACATTTCGCCTATTCTTATTAATCCAACTGTTGCTTGTATACTTCTTGTTGGATTTTCTTCGTTTAATGATATTTTGTAATCTCCACCAGAATATTCATTTTGATACCAAGTATATTTATTTACTAATTTATTTCTATTGGTTGTATCACTTTCTTGTACCAACCAATTTAATACATCAACATTTAATTTTTGGCCAATTCCTGTTGTTGTTGAAAATGTATTATTGGAACCATATGACATAGAATATATTGTTCCAGATGGCTCCTCATAGTATCCATCTAGTATTAATTTTGTATTACCATTACTATCTTTATCTACTACGCGATATTTTCTTCCTGCAAACATTACATATTCGCCACTTGTGGCTTTTTCGTTTAATTTTCCTGTTATCTCCACATTTTTATCTTCGTTTAAAATATATGGTCCTGCTTGACTACTCCAAGTTCTACCTAGAGTACCATTACCTCCGGTAATGGTGACCCCAGAGTTGACATTTATAACTGCACAAAGGCCATTCGCAGAGGAAACGGAATTGCCGTTGGAGTAACCATACTCATTCACAAGCCAAGCAGAAGAACTATTATAAGGCGTCATTGTCCATTGCCATTGTTCTATGTTTAAATAGGAACTACTACCACCAGCAAGATTATATTCATCTAGTGTTAGTAAGCCTACTTTGGCAGTTTCTGTTGATAAATTATTTGTACAAGTTGTTCTTGCACTTGAACTACTAGTTGTTGTTTCACTACACCAAGTTTCTTCTTTTATTATATTATTTCCTTTTAATCTTGAATAAAAATAATTATTTAACCAATCTTTAGCATAACTTTCATCCCAACTTTGAACTGTATTACTTGCTCCCCAAGGTATTGCTGTTACATTTTCATCAGTTATTAATCTTACCGTTCCATCAGCATTTATTCCCATTATTCGCCATAAAAATCCTGAATACCATAGTGAATTGTTATTTATTAGTTGTTGTGCAAATAATTCTTCTGATGTTGTTTGATAAATTAATTCAAATACAGTATCTACACCTGCACTTGATAAATCATCTTCTGATATACCACCATCTGTTAAACCCCAGTTTTCAAAATTTTCTGCTATAAAATTCCCATCACTATCAAAAAACTTTTCGGTAACTTCTTCTTCTGTTAGTCCGTTCCAATCATTCATAGTTGAATAAAATCTATCTTTTCCTGATTGACTACCGCCTCTTAAATAACATCCTCCCATATAACTATAATTATTATCACCTGGTGTTACACAACCATTTCCATTGGTTGCTAAATATGGAAAATTAGATAATACAACATCTTTTATTGGTCCTGTTGTTAATACCGCTACTGCATCACATTCTTCATCATCCATTGCAAATTGACCACTTGGACATAATGTAAATTTATGATTATTGCTTTTAATAACTAATCCTGTTACTTTTCCATTTGAATAACTATTTGATATTACTGTAGCATTACCTAAGTTTAACATTTTTCCTATTTCTTCTTCGGTAAAAGAAGATTTAATCGAACAATCTATATCTTCACTACCTAATGTTCCCATTTGTTTTTTCATTTCACTTGATGCACAATAGTTATTTATTCCCCCTAATATCATTTGAGCTTCTGACTTACCAGCAGATATTTTTGCATCCTCTACTACATCTAATATTATTGGTGTAGCAATAAGTGCTACTATAGCAAGTATAATTATTACTGCCAATAATTCAATTAAAGTAAAGGCATTATTTAGTAAATGCCCCCCCATTTTTTTTTCAAGCAGAAGACGGCATACGAGTTCGTGATGTGACTGGAGTTC
>CALVYO010000038.1 GCA_944372275.1 uncultured Bacilli bacterium | reverse complement strand
CCACGATGAGTCATTCTATATTCTTCGACACCAGTTTTCTTACCGTATCCATTTTCAGTTACAACTAAAATTTCTTGATTTGGTTCGGCAATTTCACAACCTACGGTAACGCCATCTCCAACATCAATACCACGAACTCCAGATGCTGTTCTACCCATAACTCTAATTTCTTTTTCATCAAATCTTATCATACGACCATTTGATGAAGCAATAATGATTTCATTTTCACCAGTTGTTTTCTTAACTGCTATTAATTCATCATCTTCTTTTAATGTTATTGCTATTTTACCATTTGTTCTAATATTATCAAATTCACTGATATTTGTCCTTTTAATTAAGCCCTTTTGTGTACAAAATACAAGATAATTATTATCGTCATTACTGCTTACTTTAAGCATAACTTTAACCACTTCATCTTTATCTAAAGATAATAAATTAATAATAGGTAATCCTTTTGATTGTCTTGAATAAAGTGGTACTTCATAACCTTTAATACGATATACTCTTCCTTTATTTGTAAAGAACAATAAGTAATCATGAGTAGTCATTGAAATAATATTTTCAACAAAATCATCTTCATTTGTACTCATACCTTTAATGCCAACGCCACCTCTATTTTGTGTACGATAAGTTTCAGTATTTATACGTTTAATATAGCCTTTATTTGTTAATGTAATTACTATATCTTCGACTGGAATTAATGATTCGTCTTCAATATATTCAATAGCTGTCATATCAATATGAGTTCTTCTTTCGTCACTATATTTTTCTTTAATAGCAATTAATTCTTCTTTAATTATATTTAAAATCTTTTCATCACTCGCTAAAATAGATTTTAATTCTTCAATTAATGCTAGTAAATCTTTTAATTCTTCTTCTATTTTGCTTCTTTCTAATCCAGTTAATCTTCTTAACTTCATTTCTAAAATAGCATCAGATTGAATATCAGATAAATTAAATCTATTCATTAATTGTTGTTTAGCAATTACATCACTTTCAGCATTTTTAATAATTTTAATTACTTCATCGATATTATCTAAAGCAATTTTATATCCTTCCAAAATATGTACTCTTTTTTCGGCTTTATCTAATTCAAATTTAGTTCTTCTAATTATAATTATTTTTTGATAATCAACATATTTTGATATAATTTCTTTTAAATTTAATATCTTTGGTTGTCCTTCATCTAGCATTAAGAAAATAATTCCAAATGTTGTTTGTAATTGTGTATGTTTAAATAAATTATTCAACACAACATTAGCATTTGCTTCTTTTTTTAATGTAATTACTAATTTAATACCATTTTTTAAATTAGTTTCATCGTGTAAATCACTAATACCATCAATTATTTTATCTCTTACCAATTCAGCAATTCTTTCTTGTAATGCTTTTTTATTTACTTGATAAGGCAATTCAGTAACTACAATTTGTGTTTTATTATTATTTTCAACTATTTCAACTTTACTGCGAATAGTTATAGTACCTTTCCCTGTCTCATAAGCCTTTTTAATACCACTATTTCCCAAGATTGTAGCTGCAGTTGGGAAATCTGGTCCTTTAATATATTCCATTAATTCTGGTATTGTAATATCGTTATTATCGATATAAGCAACACAACCATCGATAACTTCACCTAAATTATGTGGTGGTATATTAGTAGCCATACCTACAGCAATTCCCATTGTACCACTTACTAAAATATTAGGAAATCTACTTGGTAACACTACCGGTTCTTTAGTAGTATTATCAAAGTTTGGCGTAAAATCAATAGTATTTTTATTAATATCTCTTAATAATTCTAATGATAATTTTGATAATCTTGCCTCAGTATAACGATAAGCCGCTGCACCATCACCATCGATTGAACCAAAATTACCGTGGCCTTCAACTAAAACATAACGATAACTAAAATCTTGAGCCATACGAACCATAGCATCATATACTGATGTATCGCCGTGAGGATGATATCTACCTAAAACAGCACCAACTGTCGTAGCACTTTTTCTAAATGGACGATCTGGCGTTAAATTGTCTTCAAACATTGTGTATAAAATACGTCTATGGACCGGTTTTAAACCATCTCTTAAATCAGGCAAAGCACGTGATACAATAACACTCATTGAATAATCTATAAATGATTGTTTTACTTCTTCAACAATATTTCTTTGTTCTAACTTATCCATATAAACCTCCTAAATATCCAAATTTTTTGTATATGGTGCATTATTTTCAATAAATTCACGTCTTGGTTCCACCTGTTCACCCATCAATGTTTCAAATACTTGATCTGCTGCTATTGCATCATCGATAGTAATTTGAATTAATGTTCTATTTTCAATATTCATAGTTGTATCACACAATTCGTGAGCATCCATCTCACCTAAACCTTTATTACGACTGACTTCATATTTAATATTTGGATTTTTTTCTAATAAATCTGCTATATATGCATCTCTTTCTTCTTCATTTAATACATATTTTGTTGTTTTACCGTGCTTAATATTATATAGTGGTGGCTGAGCTGCATAAACATATCCACCTTCAATAACTGGTTTAAAAAATCTATAAAATAAAGTTAATAATAATATTCTAATATGAGAGCCATCGACATCGGCATCGGTCATAATAATTATTTTATGATATCTCAATTTGTTGATATCAAATTCATCACCAATACCAGTACCAAAAGCTGTAATCATACTTCTTATTTCTTCATTTGCCAATATTTTATCTAATCTTGCTTTTTCAACATTTAATATTTTTCCTCTTAAAGGTAAAACTGCTTGAGTTTTAGGATCTCTACCACCTTTAGCAGAACCACCTGCTGAATCTCCTTCGACAATAAATATTTCAGAAATAGAAGCATCTTTACTAGTACAATCTGTTAATTTTCCCCATTGATTAATTGTGTCCAGTCCACCTTTTCTCCTTGTTAATTCACGAGCTCTTTTAGCAGCTACTCTAGCACGAGCAGCTGTCATTGATTTTTCAACAATTAATTTTGCTTCATTAGGATTTTCCAATAAAAATCTTTCAAATCCTTCACTAAATACATCATCGGCTATTTTTCTTACTTCACTATTTCCCAATTTTGTTTTAGTTTGACCTTCAAATTGTGGATTTGGATGTTTACAAGAGATAATCATTGTTAAACCTTCTCTAACATCATCACCAGATAAAGGTTCATCATTATCTTTTAATAATTTATTATTTTTAGCATAATTATTAATAATTCTTGTTAAAGCCCTTTTAACGCCTTCTTCGTGTGTTCCACCTTCATAAGTATTGATATTGTTAGTAAAAGAATAAACGTTTGCAGAATAACCTTCATTATATTGTAACGCTACTTCTACTGAAATATCATCTTCAGAGCCTTCTAAATGAATTATTTGTTCGTGAATAGGTGTTTTATTTTCATTTAACATTTTAACATATTCACTAATACCGCCTTCATAAACAAATTCATCTTTTCTTATGTTTAAAGGATCACGATCATCGATTAATAATATCCTTAATCCTTTATTTAAAAAGGCTAATTCTCTTACTCTTGTTTTTAATGTATCATAATCATAAATTGTTGTTTCTGTAAATATTTCTGGATCTGGTTTAAAAGTAACTGTTGTTCCTGTACGTTCAGGTGAACATTCATCGATTACTTTCAATGGTTCAACAGTATGTCCACCATTTTCAAATCTTATAAAATATACTTTACCATTTTGATAAACTTTAACTTCAACCCAACTACTTAATGCATTAACAACTGATGCACCAACGCCGTGAAGACCACCTGATACTTTGTATCCGCCACCTCCAAATTTACCACCTGCGTGTAATACAGTATAAACTGTTTCTACTGTTGATAAACCAGTTTTGGCATGTATTCCAGTCGGTATTCCACGACCATCATCTTTTACCGTTATTGAATTATCTTTATTGATTGTTATTTCAATATCATCACAGAAACCTGCTAATGCTTCATCAATAGCATTATCAACTATTTCCCAAACTAAGTGATGTAAACCTTTACTACTAGTAGTTCCGATATACATACCTGGTCTTTTTCTTACTGCTTCTAATCCTTCCAATACTTGAATATCGGAAGCATCGTAATGACTTTCTTTCATTTTTCCACCTCTTCTGTTCTTATTATTTCGCCATTTTTTATTTTAAATATACTTACTGAAGAAAACTTTTTTTTATTTATTTTTTTTATTTCAGTTGTTGTTATAATTACCTGAATATCGTCAGCAATATATTTAATAACATTATTCTTCTTTATGTCATCTAATTCACTAAACACATCATCTAATAATAAAATTGGATTTGTATTTTTAAATTGCTTAAAAATAGGTATTTCCGCTAATTTAGTCGCTAAAATGGCCATTCTTTTTTGACCTTGAGAACCATATATTTTTAAATTATTATTTCCCAAATAAAATTCTAATTCATCACGATGTGGACCATATAATGTACTACCCAATTTAATTTCTTTTTTTAAATTTTTATTTAATTTATTTAATAAATTGTTTTTTATATCTTCCGTATCATAATTAGTTATATAAGATATTTTAAAATTAGGTAATTTAGTAATTTCTTCAAATATTTTTCCACAGTTTTCATTTAACTTATCGACAAATTTCTTTCGCATTTTATAAATTAAAACTGATTTATCCACAAGATAATTTGTTATTATTTGAAAATAAGTGTTATCCACAGCAATATTTTTAGCCATTTTTTTTAAATAATCATTTCTAATTTTTAATAATTTATTATATTCGGTTAATAATTTTAAATAATTATCTGACAATTGACTAAGTTCTAAGTTTAAAAAATTCCTACGATTATTAGGAGATCCTTTAATTATTTCTAAATCTTCGGGATAAAAAATAATTATATTTAAACCATTATTTATATATTCAGTTATTTTTTTTATCTCTTGATTATCAATTTTTAAAACTTTTTTTTCATCCATATAATTTATTTCGTATTTTGTTTTTAATTTGTTTTTTTTAACAGTTCCCCTTATTTTGCAACTACTTTTCCCATTTTGAATTAAATTATTATCTAATAGATGAGATTTAGTAAGACCTAAAACATAAATACTTTCTAACAAATTGGTCTTTCCTTGAGCATTATTGCCATAAATAATATTAACATGACTATTAAATTTTATTTTTAATGAATCATAATTGCGAAAATTTTGAAGTTGCAATTCTTCTAAATACATAAAGTCACCTCTTTTTTTATTAAATGTCGAAATTTTCGTATTTTATGTATTTATGTACACCCATACTCATATATATATTATATCATAAATAAGCAGAAAAGAAGTAAAAAAATAGGTAATTAGCCTATTTTTTTTGGATTAGTTTTTCTTTTTTTTAATTTCATCAATAATAATGTTGCTCGTAAAATTTGATTTTCTAAAACATTAAGTGTTATATCAACTTCATATGTCTTACCATTAATAAATTTTATGGTGGATTTCTTTTTACTTTTACTATAGTTTTCGACATTATTAACACATATCCACATACATTTATTTAATTTAGGTGAACAAGTGGGAAATAAAACAACTTCTTTTACTTCATCGATTATAATTGGTAATTTGTAATCCATATCTAATGTCTTTTTAGCGCTAACATATCGACCATTATAACTGCTACCATAATATTGACAACTTTCATCGACTAAAGCAAAAATATTTTTTTTAATAAGATATTCGCCATTAATATCAAATATTTTAGTTGTTTTCTTGTCTTTTGGTATCAATAACAAAGTATCTTCATTAATGAAATACTCATCTATCATAATTCACACCCCCTCCAACCAATAAATTGGTTTATCTCTTATATCACAAGGAGTATGTCGAAATTTGTCGAATTTTGTCGCAAATACAAAAAAAATACAATTTTGTTGTATTTTAATATGTTTTTATAGGTACAATTAATTGAATTAAGTTTTCATCTTCAGGATTTTTTACGATAATTGGTTTTATTTCCCCATTGAACGCTAATTCAATTTTATCACAATCTAATACTTTAATTGCATCCATCATATATTTTGAGGAAAAAGCAATTTTTATATTTTCTTCATTATTTTTTTCTACTTCAATCTTTTCCACAACATTACCTATTTCTGGAATATTAGAAGTTACAACAACTGTGTTATCAGTACACTCTAATTTAACAGTATTTTTTTCTTCTTCTGTGGAAAATAATGAAACACGGTCTAATAGTGAATAAAAATCGTGCATATCCACAGTTATTTTTAATAAAAAATCAGTTGGTATTAGTCTTGAAACATCTGGATAAGTACCATTTATTAATCGTGATAACATTATAATAGTTCCAAATTTAAAGATTATTTTATTATTAAATATATGTATTTCAACATTTTCTTCTTCATCACTAAACATTCTTGATAATTCAATTAAATTCTTAGTAGGAATAATAATATTTATGTCTTCATCCACAGTATTTTCTAAATTTATTGTTTTTTTAGCTAAACGATAAGAATCAGTAGCTGTACATTCTAAAATATTTTTTGATATTTTAAAATTCATACCAGTAATTGCAGGCCGTGATTCTTGTGTTGAAGCAGCAAATGTTGTTTGATTAAATATATTTTTTAATACTTTATTACTTAATATAATAGGATTTTTACAATCTTCTAATTCTAAATCAGGAAATTCATTAACATTATTACAATTTAATGAAAATGAACTATTTGCTGTGGAAATAAATATTTTTGAATCCATTACTTCTTCAATACTTATTATTTCATTAGGAAGTTTTCTTATAATATCAAATATATATTTCCCAAATACTACAAATTTACCACATTCATAGCCTTCTTCTATTTCATTTTTAGTAATAAAAGTTTTAATTGCTATTTCATTATCAGTACTAGATAAAAATAATCCTTCATTAGTTAATTCAAATTTAATACAATTAAGAATAGGTCTAATATTTTTATTAGAAATACCTTTTATAACATAATTTAAATGTTTTACTAAATGTTCTTTTTTTATTTTAAAGTTCATAAACTTTCAGCTCCTTTTTTTATTTATATTATATATATTATTATTATTGTTGTGGATAATGTGGATAACTTTGTTAAACCCTTATAAAATATATTGAAATATAAGGTGGAAAAGTATGTGGATATTATTGAGTTATCCACGGAAGTTGGGAAATAACTTTATTAATTTCGATATTTAATTCATCGTTAGTTTCAACTTCTTTTTTTATTTTATTAACAGCATGCATAACTGTAGTATGATCTTTACCTCCAAATTCAGCTCCAATTTTAGGTAATGATTCTTTTAAGTATATTCTACATATATACATAGCAATTTGTCTTGGAATTGTTATATCGTTTGATTTTCTTTTACCTCTTATATCTTCTAAACTTATATTATAATTATTAGCAATAATTTGCTGGACTTGTTCTATTTTATTTTTAGATATAACGCTACCACCAAAATATTCTTTTAAAGCATCCATTGCTAGTTCTAATGTAATATCTGAACCATTCATAATAGTAGCATAAGCGATAGTCCTAGTAATTGCTCCTTCAAGTTTTCTAATATCAGTAGTGCAGTTATTAGCAATATATTCTTTGACATCCTGTGGAAAAAACACATTTAAATTATTACTATCTATTTTTCTTTCTATTATATCGATTCTTAATTGGTAATCTGGTGGAAGAATATTAACTATTAAACCCCAAACAAATCTTGTTCTTAATCTTTCTTCTAATTTTTTTAAATCATCAGGTGATCGGTCAGATGCAATAACAATTTGTTTATTATTAGTGTATAACTCATTAAAGGTGTTGAAAAATTCTTGTTGGGTTTTATGAGCAATTTCTAAATATTGAATATCATCAATCATCAATACATCGACATTTCGATATTTTTCTTTAAA
Source organism: uncultured Bacilli bacterium (assembly GCA_944372275.1). Classification (GTDB taxonomy): domain Bacteria; phylum Bacillota_I; class Bacilli_A; order RF39; family UBA660; genus Faecisoma. The sequence continues at coordinate 2,994 of CALVYO010000038.1, read as the reverse complement.
ACTATCAATGTTATCAAAATTACTATCATTATCTTTTCGGTAAATTTTTAAAAAATCATTAACAAATGTATCAGCAGTAACATATAAGACTTTTTTTCGACTATTATCTTTAATATAATTACCAATAGCGTGCATTAAATGAGTTTTTCCTAATCCACTTTTTCCATATATAAATAATGGATTATACATATTTCCCGGTTGTTCAGCTACTGCCAAAGCCGATGCTTTAGCAAATTTATTACTTGCCCCAGAAATAAAAGATTCAAAAGTGTATTTAGGATCTAAATTAGTTTGTTGGATAGCTGATTCTGGTACACCTATCTCATCAACATCAATAATACTTTCACTATTTAATTCATCTTCGGTAACAAATTCAAATTTAAAAATTGAACCAGTAACATCAGTAAATGTTTTTTCAATTAAATCAATGTAATTTTCTTTTAAATGTTTTTTATGCACTGGCATAGGAACTAATATTTTCGCATATTCTTCGTTTAATTCTACTAATTTAGTTTCGGAAAACCACATATCATATAATACTGGAGTTAAACTTTGTTCCATCTTTTCTAAAAAAGAATTCCAAATACTGTTGATATCCATAAATTATCACCCACTTTATACACATATATTCTACACTATTTTTAATAAAAACGCTATAAAAAAATAGAAAAAAACATATTTTCCACATCATAAAACCATTAAAATTGTTGGGAAATATGAATTATCCACATAGTTGTGGATAATTCTATACACATGTCAAATGATATGTTAATAAAATAGTCCACATATGTTAATAAAAATGTGGATAACTTTAATAACTGTGGATAACATATTTTTTTTATAAAGAAAATGTTAAGATATTGTTAAAATAAAATTGACAAAAAAAGTACTATTTATTATAATTATTTCATCAGTGATGAAGAAGAAGAGTAATTTTATTTATATTTTTAGAGAGTTGCTGAATGGTGGAAAGCAATAATATAATAAAATGAAAGACACTTTAGAGCTACTTATTTGAATTATTAGTAGGATAAGTCGGAGATGAACCGTTATTTCAATGAGTGATTATATATATTATAATAAATTGGGTGGTACCGCGGATTTAACAGTTATTCGTCCCTTTTGTGGATTAATAACTGTTTTTATGTGGGAGGTATATATGAAAAAGATTTATTTTAATGAATTAAAACAATATTTAGGAAAAGAAATTACTATTGAGGGATTTGTCGATAATATCCGTAATCTACAATATGTTCAATTTTTAGTAATTAGAGATATTAATGGCAAAATTCAAGTTACTATTGAAAAAAATGAACTGAATTGTAAATTAAACGATATTGTGGATAATTTAACAATTGAAAGTACTGTTAAAATAAGAGGTTTTTTATTAGAAAATGAAAAAGTAAAATTAAATGGTATGGAATTAATTCCAAATAATATAGTAGTAACTAGTAAATGTTTGGATGAATTACCGTTTAATTATAAAGATAGTAATAGAGCATTAATTGATACTAGACTTAATTATCGTTTTTTAGATTTGCGTAATGAAAAAAATATACTTATGTTTAAGGTTCAAACTTGTTTAATAAATGCAATGCGCGAATTTGTGATAAAAAATAATTTTATTGAAATTCATACACCAAAGATAATTGGAACAGCTAGTGAATCAGGATCGGAAGTTTTTGAAGTAAAATATTTTGATAAAAAAGCTTATTTAGCTCAAAGTCCTCAATTTTATAAACAAATGGCTTTAGCCAGTGGTTTTGATAAAGTTTTTGAAATTGCCCCAGCTTTTCGTGCCGAAAACTCTAATTCTTATCGCCATACTACAGAATTTACTTCATTTGATATTGAAATAAGTTATATTGATAGTTTTGAAGATATTATGAATTTTGAAGAGGAGTTATTAATAAGTGGTTTAACTGCAGTAAAAGAAAAATATGGTGAAGAAATAAAAAAATTATTTAATGTCGATGTGATTATACCAACCAAACCTTTTCCAAGAATAAAATTAGAAGAATTATATAAAGAATTAAAAGATAAATATAATTTTGAAGTTAATTATGAAGATGTTGGTGATATGAATGTTGAAGCAGAAAAATTAGCATCTAAATACATAAAAGAAAAATATAATCACGAATTTGTATTTATAACAGATTTCAGTTTTAAAAAAAGAGCATTCTATCATATGAGAGAAAACAATATTCCACAGGGCTATGACTTAATATGGAAAGGTTGTGAAATAACAACAGGAGCTCAAAGGGAACATCGATATGAAATACTTAAAAATCAAGCATTAGAAAAAGGATTAGATCAAGATATTAAATTTTATTTAGAATTCTTTAAATATGGTTGTCCTCCACACGGTGGTTTTGCCATCGGTATCGATAGACTTACAATGTTATTATTAGAAACTAATTCATTAAAAGAAACGATGTTTATCTTTAGAGGTCCTAATAGAATAGAACCTTAATTTGTAGTTGACAAATGAAATAAAATAATTTATAATGTATATAGATATGAATTATTTCATATATTAAAAAAAGAGATACATTTAATTGTTCGTGTTAAGTGTTTCTCTATGAATTTATAGTTTTTTTGAAAAACACTTATCATAATCGAACTTTATGTTAAGTGTTTTATTCTATTCTAGTTTTTTGAATCTTGTTTTAATAATATTATTATGATAACTAATATTACTAAATATTGCATAGAAACCTTTCCACATAGAATCACCTCCTTATAAAAAAAGAGGACACTCAACTATTAAATATATCTCTAATAATTAATTATAAATTAACAAATATATTTTGTCAATATGATATTAAAAAAAATAAATAAAAATATTTGACAAAAATGACTTTTATCTATATAATTAATAAAGCAATCAAAAAACGAAATGTTGGAGGTGGATTATAATGAAAAGAACTTATCAACCAAATAATAGAAAAAGAAGTAAAAAAATGGGTTTTTTAGCACGTGTTAAAACTAAGG
>CALVYO010000037.1 GCA_944372275.1 uncultured Bacilli bacterium | reverse complement strand
TAATTATCATTTTATTAATAGTATCGTTAATGATATTATGTATAAAAAAATAGTACCTAATCTTACAGATTAAGTACGAACCAAATTAACAGGTGAGTACTCAACGTGTGAAAGTTAAGTATTCCCTTTTTTTATTATATGCAAGTTTCCTTGACAAATACATTGTATCATTTTTTTAATTGTTTGTCAAAGTTTTTTCGATAATTTGTTTATTATTAATTAACCTTTTATCTAACGGATTCATTTCTAAAGCTATATTAACGTTTTCTAACGATTTTTGATAATCTTTTATATTATAATAAGCAATTGATAATAAATCATAGATTGTATAATCCCAACTAAATGGTTCATTAATATAACTTTTTGCGTGAGTTTTTATTTCTAATGCTTGATTACAATATTTAATGACATTATTCCATTCTTTTAGTTGATAACATAATAAAGCCATTTCAACATATGGATCTCTTAAATAAGGTGCTTCATTAATTGCTTTATTAAGCCACATTTTAGATTCTTCAAAACGATTCAAATTCTTATAACTTCTTGCAATAAAACGCATTGAAGCACATCGTTCATCTTTCCATAAAGCAGTAGGAAGTGCTAAATGCTTAATTAATGTATCGATGCATTCGTTCCATCTTCTTTTAAACATATATTCACGTCCTAAATAATGAGTATTGCGATCATTATTTGGATCTTCTTTAACTGCTAATTCTAATAAAGGTAGATAACTTGCTCTTGATTTTGTAGAATCAGGAAAATGTTCGATAGTTAAATCTTCACAAGTTATAAAGTTTTCAACACCATCATATTTTAATATTTCATGAACAGGATTAACCCATTTATAATTTTTTCGACTATGAATTTTATCACATAAAAAATTTACCGCAGGATTACCATATTCATCGTGACTCCAAATATAATTATATCTTAATCTTGTTGTATCTTCTTTCCAATTATTTAAAATAATTTCTTTCCAACCTTTAATTAAAACTTCATCTAAGTCTAAAGCAATACAAACATCATAATCTTCTGGTATCATATCTAAAGATATATTTCTTGCTACATCAAAGCGCCAAGGATCAATTACTTTTTGTTCAACAATTACACCATGACTTCTTAATTTGTTAACTGTATCATCCGTAGATCCTGTATCAAGTACGTAAATTCCATCGGCATCTTTTGCAGATTCGTAAAATCTATCGACAAACTTTTCTTCGTTTTTACAAATTGCATAAACACATATTTTCAAATAAAATCACCTAACTAATTATATGATTTAATTGACTAATAAGAACTTAATATTATATAATAAACAAGAGGTGGAGTTATGGTTAATTTTGAAAAAGTATTTAACTTTACATTAAAAACAGGAGAACAATTTAGAAGTGATAATGATAATTTATTATTACTAATTCCTGATTTGCTTGAATCCAATTTAAAAAAAGTTTCACAATATTTTTATGATGATGTTTATGATTATTATGAAGGATTAGCTTTAGTATTAAAAAATAATAAATACGGATATATTGATATAGAAGGTAAAGAAGTTATTCCATGTATATATGATTATGCAGATAATTTTTGTAATGGTCTTGCAATTGTTGAAAAAAATAGTAAATATGCCTTTATAGATAAAATGGGTAAAGAAGTTATATCATGTAATTATGAATGGGTTAGCAAGTTTAAAGAAGGATTAGCACTTGTTAGAAAAAATAATAAATATGGATATATTAATATGAAAGGTGAAGAGGTAATTCCTTGTATATATGAATTTGCTTCAAGTTTTAATGATAATTTGGCGTATGTAAGAAAAAATGAATTATATGGGTATATTGATAAAAAAGGTAAAGAAATTATCCCTTTTATTTATACATTTGCTACTGAATTTAAAGAAGGATTAGCTGTTATTGCAAAAAATTGCATATGTGGATATATAGATATAACAGGAAAAGAAAGAATTTTGTGCAATTATTTTGATGCATTTAATTTTAGTGAAGGTTTAGCTTTAGTAAATAGGTTTGATTGGAAATATATTGATAAAAATGGTAATGAGGTAATCAGTTTACAATATGATTTTTTTAGTAGTTTTTATAATGGCTTAGCAAAAGTCAAAAAAAATGGCTTATATGGCTATATAGATAAAAAAGGAAATGAAGTTGTTCCATGTATATACGAAGATGCAGCAAATTTTAAAGAAGGATTAGCACTTGTAAAAAAGAATGGTAAATATGGTTATATAGATAAAACAGGTAAAGAAGTTATTTATCATATATACGATGAAGCATTTAATTTTAGTGAAGGTTTAGCGGTAGTAAGAAAAAATAATAAATATGGTTATATAGATACAGCTGGGAATGAAGTTATTCAGTGTGAATATAGCAATGCTCGTTGTTTTCATAATGGTTTAGCAATTGTTAGAAAAAATAATAAATATTATATTATTAATAAAGAAGGTCAATTAAAAATGATTCATAATTTTGAAAAAGAAGATAATATTGTAAAAATTACGCAATCAAGTGAGTTTCCTGTTGCTTATAATATTACAACAAATCAAATTATACCAGTTCAAAAAATAGAAAGAATCTTGATTGTTAGTGATTCAAAAAAACAACAAATTATTTTAGATGAAAATGATATAAAAGTATTAAGAAAAAAAATTTAAAATAGAAAGGAATCTAATATTAGATTTAATATAAGTTATGGTTATAGTTATATTAGGACCTACGGCAGTAGGTAAGACAAAGATGAGCATTGAATTAGCAAAATTATTAAATGGTGAAATAATTAATGTTGATAGTACACAAATATATAAAAATTTAGATATTGCAACTGCTAAAATAAAAGACGAAGAAAAAGAAAATATTCCCCATCATTTATTTGATATAAAAGATATAACTGAAGACTATACAGTTTATGATTATCAAAAAGATTGTCGAAATAAAATTGCTGAAATATTAAAGAAAAATAAAATACCTATTTTAGTAGGTGGTACGGGATTATATATTAAAGCAGCGTTATATGATTATAAATTTAATGATGAAGTTAATAATCAATTTGAAGATTTAACTAATGAAGAAATATATAATAAGTTAAAAGAACTAGATAAAAATATTGATATTCATATTAATAATAGAAAAAGGTTAGTTAGAGCTTTAAATTATTGTTTAAATAATAATTTAAAATTTAGTGAAAAAGAAAAAACAGATAAATTATTATATGATACAATTTTTATTGGTTTAACTACTGATCGTAATATTTTGTATGATAGAATTAATAAAAGAGTAGATGTAATGGTTAAAGAAGGTTTATTAGAAGAAGCAAAAAGAATATATGATTTAAATATCAGAACTAAAGCGGTTATGACACCAATTGGTTATAAAGAATTATTTCCATATTTTGAAGGTAAAAAATCTTTAGATAAATGTTTAGATTTAATTAAACAAAATAGTAGAAAGTACGCAAAGAGACAATATACGTGGTTTAATAATCAGATGAAAGTTACTTGGTTTAATGTTGATTTTGATAATTTTAATAATACAATAAAAGAAGTATATAATTATATTACTTCTTTAAAATAGATTTAAAATTAGTATCTTTACTAATTAAATTATAAATGTTATCAACTAACAATTCATATTTATCATATTTTATAAAAAGAGGTAAATTTACTTCTTTTTTTATTTTATTTAAATATTGTCTACCTTTATTATTAAATCCTAAAATTCTAATATGTTCTAATTTGTAATCTTTTTTGTCCAAACAACACAAAATATGAACTAAACATCTTTTGATACGATTGTAGGTGTAGTTTTTACGTTTAACATTGTTAATTAGTTCTTCAATACTATTTGAAATTAAAATATTTTTTTTAAGTAAATTATTTAAACTGATATCAATATCTTGATATTTTGTTAAATCTTCAGTCATAATTTTATATTTGATAATTAGATAAAAATCATTCAAATTTATGTTTTTAATATAGTTAGTATTAGGTACATATTTTGAAATATCTTTATTTTCATAAATCAATTTTCTTATGCTAGTCGCACTACTTATTTTACCTTTTACTTTAGAATCATGATAATTATTTGTTCTTTTGATGGTAATAGGTTTAATTTTACTATTTAATTTTTTAATTGCTTTTATATAACTAATGCCTAATAAATCATTAGGTGTATTAATAGAAATATTGATTTTTTCTTTTAAAGCGATATCTATTGCTTTAGGATAATTATATCCTTGTTTTAATAAATTTTTAATATCAACATCGGTATTAGCTATTTTATATAAAGTATCTATATCATTTGATTCACTACCAAAAACTAAATAGTCACATTTTAAATTATCTAAAATACTAATCGCACCATAAGCATAGATATCGGCAGATTGTGTCGCAAATACAAAAGGTAGTTCAACAACTAAATCGACGCCATAATCTAAAGCAAGTTTAGTTTTATCCCATTTATTTATAACTGACACATCGCCGCGATTAACAAAATTACCAATTAAAACTAAGGCAATGATTTCATTAGGAAACATTTCTTTAACTTTCTTTAAATGATATAAATGCCCATTATGAAAAGGATTATATTCACAAATAATTCCAACCATAAAAAATCACCTAGATAGATTATATCAAATTTATTTACTTTTTTAAAATTTTTTTGTATAATTAATTAGGTGATTCGAATGAATATTGATATTACAAGATTAAAAAGCGGTATCGATGATAAAGTTATAATTGATTTAAATTATTCATTTAATAAAGAACAATTAAAAAATACTAATATAATTGAATTAAACGATATTAAAATAAAAGGTGAAATAACTAATGGAATTGAGAACAATCATATTAAATTAAGTATTAAAGGAACGATGATTTTACCTTGTTCAATTAGTTTAAAACCAACAAAATATCCTTTTTTAATTAATTTAGATGATGAAATAGATGAATTTTTAGAAGAAAATATCGAAAATAATCAAAATACTATTGATATTTTTCCAATAATATGGGAAAATATATTATTGGAAATTCCCCTTAAAGTTGTAAATGAAGATTTATCGGATGTAAAAAAAGAAGGCGAAGGCTGGAAATTTATAACTGATAAGGAAGAAAGAATTAATCCTGAATTAGAAAAGTTAAAAGATTTATTATAGGGAGGTGTTATAAATGGCAGTACCATTTAGAAAAGTTAGTAAAACTCGTGGACGTAAAAGGAGAACTCATTATGTTATAAATGCTAATACAACAGTTAAATGTCCAAAATGTGGTGAAATGATTAAACCGCATAGAGTGTGTCCAAAATGTGGAACTTACAAAAATAAAGAAGTAGTTAAAACAGCTGAATAGTTGTTTTTTTGTATAAAAAAACTATTAAATAGTAAAAATTATTTAATAGTTTTTTGATGTGTTAATTCTTTCATATCAATAACTCTAATAGTTTTACTTTTTAACTCATTACAATAATTAATTTCTTGTCGTTTTTCATCTTTATCAATACCATAACAATTACCATTTTTAATTATGATAATTTCAGTTGCCATAGGTGCAAAAAGTTTAAAATGATTTAGTTTTTTATTAAACCATTGATTTAAGTAATCGCCAATTAATTCATTTTGTAATGCTTTATTAATTGTCCCACTTACTTGTTGTTTTATTTTTTCGTCAATTTTTTCATATTCCATAAAATCATAAGGGATAATTAATTCTTCTTCTTGAACGTTAATAATTTCATGTAAATGTTCCCAAACAGTGGCATATTCTTCTTTACCACATAAAATATAAACTTTTTTTCTATTTTGAAAATCAACCATATAAATTCACCTCTTTAAGTAGGTTATATACTATCATAAATTAATTTAAAAGTCAATTTGTATATCTAATTGTCTCATTTGATATGTTAAATACAATTCCCATCATAATCATATAACTTAATAAAGAAGAACCACCATAACTTATAAATGGTAAAGTAATTCCTGTTATTGGCATAATACCAAAAGTCATACCAATATTCTGAAATTGTTGATAAATAAGCATACCAACAATTCCTGATATAATATATTTATTGGTTAAATTAGTATTTCTTAAGGCAATTAAAATTAGTCTTATATCAAAAAAAGCAATTAGTCCTAATAATAATAAGACACCTATAAAACCAAAATTATTAGCATATACAGCAAATATAAAATCTGTTTGAGGTTCAGGAAAATAAATAGGGGTGTTATTAATTCCCATTCCGATTAAGCCACCAGAACCAATACTAGTAATGCCATTTTCTAATTGATACCCACTACTATTTGACCAATCTAGTAATCTATCAACACGAAGAAAAAAATCGGTACCAAAAATATTGATAAATAAATCAGTGTTAATAAAATATACTCCTAAAACTAAAAAAATAAATAAAGTAATAACAGAAAATAAAATAATAAACCAGCGATATCTAATTCCTGATATAAATAACATAACTATAGTAATTAATAAATATATAAGTACAACTCCAGTGTCAGGTTGCAAAAAAGTTAAAATACTAGGAATTAAAACAACAATTCCAATTTTTATTAAAAATTTAAATTCTTCTAAAACACTTGGATTATTAAATTCATCATTAAATTTATGAATCATAGTTCCTAATGTAATAATTAAAATTACTTTCATGAATTCACTAGGTTGAATAGTACCAATACCAGGAATACTAAACCAACATTTTGCATTATTAATAGGATCAGCAAATAGTAATAAACCTAACAATGATATAATTCCTATAATATAAAAAATCCATATATTTTTATAGATAAAATCATTACCAATAAACATTATAAAATAAGCAATAATAAACCCTGCCATATACCATAATAATTGTTTATAAACTAATGTATTATTCGATATTAATATTTCCGCACTATTAATGGTAATTAAACTTATAATTATAAAAATAAACAAAATTAATAATATCCAAAAATCCACTTTATATTTTGAAATTTTCTTCATAAATTTCACCTATTATTATCTTACACTAAAATTTTAAATTATACAATTAAAATTTGCAAAAACCAAAAATATATAGTATAATTTATATTGGTGATAGAAATGGAATATATGTGGCAATATTTAATAATAATTATTGTTGCTATAATAATTGCAGTTGCGATTATTAAATCAAAACAAAAAGATTTTAAATTAGAAGCAAACAAATTAATTGAATATTTAGGAGGAAAAGAAAATATTATAAATTATGAAACAAACAAATCAAGATTTATAGTTGAATTAAAAGATACAAAAAAGGTTAATAAAGAAGGTATCCAAAAAATTGGTGCTCAAGGAATTGTTGAAATTGATAATCAATTAAAGATTATTTTAGGTGAACAAGCACAGAAAATAAAAAAATTTATCGATGATTTAAAGTAACTTAGTTACTTTTTTTCATATTTCGACATCATTCGACAAAATAATACAAAAAAATATAATATAATTAGTTTAGGTGATTAAAATGTTATATCAAATATTATTTAATATTATTATTTTAATATTTCCATTATTAGTAAATCTATTTTATTGTACTTATAGTAATAATATAAATAAAGAACAAAGCAAGTTATGGCTAGATATATCTTTGCTATCTAGTTTATATCTACTATTAATATTTAATAAAGAAAATACTGATTTAATTATATTGTACAACATTCCTTTACTATTTGCTTTTATAAAAAAAAGGACGTTTATAAGTTTAATTATAACATTTATTATATTATTTAATTATGCGGATACAAATATAACAATACATATATTTGAATATTTAATCTATTATTTTATATATTTCTTTTGTCAAAAAAATATTATAAATTTATTTTTAATAATCAAATTTATTTTTAATTTTAATTTGTTTACGGGAATTATTTTTATTTTTATAGCTTATTTAGTTATATTCTTATATAAAAAAGGTGAAGATATAATTAAATTACATATGAATATTAAAGAGTTAGAAAAAGAAAAACAATTAAGAACATCATTATTTAAAATAACTCACGAAATAAAAAATCCTATCGCTGTATGTAAAAGTTACTTAGATATGTTCGATATTAACAATAAAGGACACATAAAATATATTGAAATTTTAAAAGATGAAATGAATAATATATTACTTTTATTACAAGATTTTTTAGCAATGAATAAAATTAAAATTCAAAAAGAAATTTTAGATATTAATTTGTTATTAGAAGATGTTATCAAACAATTTGAACCAGTGTTAAAGGAAAAAAATATTAAATTTATATATAATATTTGTGAAGAAGAAGTATTCATTGAAGGGGATTATAATAGATTAAATCAAGTTTTAATTAATATGATAAAAAATAGTATTGAAGCAATTGAATATAAAGGAACAATTAAAATTAATTATGAGATAAACAAAGATTTTAAAATAATAATTGAAGATAATGGAATTGGTATACCAGAAGATGAATTAGAAAAAATAAAAGAGCCATTTTATACAACGAAAAAAAATGGTACAGGATTAGGTGTATCATTGTCGATTGAAATAATAAAGGCTCATAATGGTAATATAGAATATATTCCATTAAAAAAAGGAACTCGTGTTGTTATCGAGTTACCTATATATGTTATTTAGCTTCTAGATAAATAGATTTATCATAATTATGATAACCAGTATGATATTCTTCTAATTGTTCAGTTGTAATTAGTAAAAAATTATCTAAAACTAATTTGCTACCATCATCTGTTACTGGATCATCCCAAGTCAAGTCTAAATGATACCAATTATTGTCGACATAGACATAATTCCAAATATGATTTTCGCTGGAAATTCGATAATTTGGAATTTTTAATTTGTTTAAAAATAATGACATTGCATCAGCATAGCCACCACATAATGCTTTATGATAATAAAGTGGACCAATTGCCTTATGTGAAGGACTATCGATATCATTTAAATTGGCTTCTAAATATTCAGTATCATAATCAGTTGTCTCGACAATATAATTATGAATAGCAATAATTTTTTCTTTATCAGTCATATCATCAGTTAATATTTCATTCATAATTTTATCGATTTTTTTAGTAATCTGAACGATTACTTCTTCATTATATGATTTTTCAACATTTATTTCTACTTTATCAAATGAATTATAAGTAACAAATACTTTCCGATAATTATTGTAAGGATGAATATAGTTATTGATATTAATTAATTCATTCGCATCAGTTAATGTACCTATATCATCAGCACATTCATCATAATCACAATAAAAATAAAAATTAGTGTTTCCGTTATTTAAAAATGTATATAGGATATTAATTAATTCTTGTTCATTATTAGCAATAAAATCATCAGTTTCTTTAACATACATAAAGTCATAATCTATAACGTAATTATTAGATTTTTTCAAATATATTTTTTTAGAATATACTATTTTTTGAACGATAAATTTAGAAATATCCTCTTGATAAATAATTGTTAAACCTAATAAAATTAAAAGTGGAATAAGCGCTAACCAACCCTTCACCTAGCATCACCTATTATAATTATATCAAAAAAAAATAAAAAGTAAACGTTATTCCATTGCATTTACTTTTTTTGTTAAACGAGACTTATTACGAGCTGCAGTATTTTTCTTAATAGCGCCTGCTTGCGTTGCTTTATCGATTCTTTTAATTGCTACTTTTAAGTTGTCATTTGCTTTATCTTTATCTTTTGCGTTAACTGCTCTTTCTACATTTTTACAAGCAGTTTTCATACTTGCTGTATAATTATTATTATTTACTGTTTCTTTAGCGATTACTTTAATTTTCTTCTTTGCATTTTTCATATTTGCCATAGTTAATTCACCTCCAAGCTCTTAAAACATTATAATTTTACCATTTTATTATTAAAAATGCAACACTTTTTCGTATAAAACATTAACTTAAACTAATAATAATAATGGTGAAAGTTATGGAACATAGTATTGATTTGTCAAAATATCAAATAAGAACCGATCTAGCAATCGAATCAATTAAAAATATTAAAGATATAAGTGAAGAAATTATTGAAGACAATATTAAGATAACTAAAGTATTAGTCGATGATAAAATAAGTAAATTAATTAATAAAAAGAAAGGTAATTATATTACGATTGAATTTGAAGATGTTACGGATACAACTAATTATGAAAAAGTAAAAAAAGTATTTATTAAAGAATTAAAAGAATCATTAAGTATATTAAATATTGATAAAAAGGCTAGTTGTTTAATAATCGGATTAGGTAATTCTAAGTCTACTCCTGATTCGTTAGGGCCACTAACGATCAATAATATAATAGTAACTAATCATTTATTTGAGTTAGATGAATTATCTGATGAGTATCGGAGGGTATCAGTCTTAATTCCTGGCGTAATGGGACAAACTGGTTTAGAAACTAGTGATGTTATATCAAGTATTGTAAGTAAATTTAAACCAGACTTTTTAATTGTAATCGATGCTTTGGCTAGTCAATCAATCGAAAGAGTTAATAAAACTATTCAAATAACTGATACAGGGATTCATCCCGGTAGCGGTATTGGTAATAGTAGAAAAGAAATAAGTTTTGAAACTTTAAATATTCCTTGTATTGCTATAGGTATTCCTACCGTAGTTGACGCTATTACGATAGTAAGTGATACGATAAACTATATGCATAAGCATTATACTTATTCTAAATTAAATATTAATAATCCATCACATAAATTGATGGTCACCAAACCTAATTATTTAAAAGAAAAAATCGAATTAAATAAAAAAGATAAAGAAACTTTATTAGGAATAGTTGGAACTTTAGAAGAAAACGAGATTAAACAATTATTATTTGAAGTTTTGACTCCTATTGGTTATAATATGATGGTCACACCAAAAGAAGTTGATTTTTTAATTGAAAAATTAAGTAATTTAATAGGTAATGGCATCAATGAAACACTTCAGTAAAATAGAATAAATTATGCAAAAAAAAGGAAATTTAATAATAAAAAGGAGAAAAAGTATGTTTAAATTTTA
>CALVYO010000036.1 GCA_944372275.1 uncultured Bacilli bacterium | reverse complement strand
TCTAAATTAACATTTTCAAATAAAGTTCTTGTATTAAATCTTAAACTTAAATTATTAACTTTTAACATAAAATCACCAACTCAAATAGTTTATCATATATATCTAAAAAAATCTAGTATTTGAACTAAAATCTAATTGATATAATTTTATATTATATTTACAATATATACCCCGCCTCTCTCAACCTCCGGACGAGTGAGGCGAAACACTCACTTCGTTCGTGGATCTTGGTATTCACTACCTATACCACTTTATATACCTATTCAGTATCCTATACTATTTCCAAACCCGACCTTTGAAAAAAGAAGAAAGGTCGGGCATTACTCCGTTATCTTTCTTCTCTATTTTCTACCATTTTATCTTCTTCTATTACTTCAGTTATTCAAGAAAAGGAAGAAAGTAGCAAACTAAAGTTTGCTACCCGCGAACACACACAACTGCACGGGCGGACCTAGACGAAGAACTACCACCTGTGTTGAAGTAGAAGATGAACAAACCGGCAGACGAACCATCGGAGTAGTAGCCGCCCCGAGAGAACCAGGAAGAACTAGAGTACGGAAAGTACGCGTAATCATTATACCATCCTCCTGTATTGTTTCCAAAAGTCTTTAATGTTTCTTTCGTTGCATCTCCTAATTTTCCTCGTCCGTGGGTTTTATATGATGTTCCATAGGTGTAACTATCGTAATAAATTGAATCTGGTGGGGTACTAAATTCCGCACTACTTGAATAAAATGCTCCACTACTATTTACAATATTGCCCATTACATATTCATATGTTCCTCCTGACATATCATATACGCCATAGATATTTCCGGTCGTACTTGCCTTTGTTCCTAATGTTCGATCAGTTGCATATTCTCCGATACTTCCATCATAATTTACTATTTTTCCATCATAAGTATAATATCCATAACTATAATACATATTTGAAGAATTTGAAGCACTTGGATATTGGGTTGCTACAGTGTTTGTACTTCCTCCAACATTTCCTCCACTTCTTCCGGTATAAAGACTACTACTATTATTTATATATACTTCTTCAGTCATTCCATATTTACTATGGGATAAGTATGCTACTGCTCCCCATTCCATATTTTTCATCATATGACTATCGCCGTTTAAATTATATGTTGTATTTATATTTTGTATTGCTGTGAAAAAATTAGAAACTGAAGTACTTCTTAAACTTGTTACATTTGGTTTTATTGTTATTTTACTTGTACTTCCACTTACCTCAAATTTTCCTACCCAAAATCCAGTTAATTCTTGCGTTCCTAAGGTGAATGCTGGATGCGTATACCATTCACCATTTGTTGCATTGGTACAAGTTTCACTTGAAGTTGTTCCATCTATTCCGCTTATATTATCAGTACAACTTACTGTCCCAGTTGAAGAAGTCCCACTTTCAAATTGTATTTGTATTTCTTGTTCATTTACACTTCCATTATCAGCATTAAACAACTGATATTTATATCTTGGTATCCACACATACCATAAATCTATTTCTGATTCTGATACTGTATCGCCAACATTTTTAGTTGTATTTAAAACTACTGCATTCGCCCATTCCTTAGCATCATAATCATACCATTCTTGAAATTCACTTGTTACTACCCAGTTATCATTTTCATATTTGATTGGAACAAAATTAGCTAATAATTGTGGTCTATTAGCACCACTATTATCTTGATATTTAAAAGAATCTATTATCGCTACCATTTCCGAATCTTCACAATCATAATGTTTCCCTTTAGCATAACAATACTTCTTTTCACTATTATTTACAGTACATTTATATAAAATTGTTTGATAATTTTCATTATATAAAACACTATCACATTTAACTTCGCCACCACTAGTTTCAACATTATTTAAAAATGTTTCATCAATAACTGGTGTTCCACCACCTAATGATTCATTAAAATAATTTTGTCTTACGGCTTCAGCATATCCTTCAACACTTCTTAAATTCGCACTTTCTTTTGAATCATCTATTACATTCATTATTATTGGTGTTGCGATTAAAGCAACTATCGCTAAAACAATAATAACAGCCAATAATTCAATCAAAGTAAAACCTTTTTTCATTTAAATCACTCCTCTACTATATAAATTATAACTTATTTTTTAATTTTAAACAATATTTTTTTAAATAATTTGTAAAGTTCAACCATTATTAATGGTATTAATGATAGTAATATTATAATAGTCCATTCAAAACTATTAGGTTGTTGTAGTGATAAAAATAAAGCAATTGGTTTAATATATACTAATAATAACAATATAACAATTGAAATAAACATTGATAAATATAAATACCAGTTACGAGCATGTTTTTTAGAAAAGAAAGAAATATCTGGTGAGTGTTGGTTCAAAGAATGAATTATTTGTGATAAAGATAATGTTATAAATGCCATTGTAACTCCTTCATTAGGGCTATCTAAATAGCCAATATAATAAGCAATTAAAGTAATTATAGATATTATAATACCATGAAATATTACTCTAAATATTAATCCTTTTTCAAATAAAGTACCTTCTTTTATTGGTTTTTTAGTCATAATATCACTAGATGCAGGATCTACTCCTAAGCCTAAGGCCGGTATCGTATCTGTAACTAAATTAATTATTAATATATGGACCGCTAAAATAGGTGTCCCAATATTAGCTAACATAGCAATAAATATAACTAATACTTCAGATATATTACCGGCTAATAAATATTGGATAACTTTTTGAATATTAGAATAAATTCTTCTACCTTCTTTAATAGCAGATTCAATAGTAGCAAAGTTATCATCTAATAAAATCATATCAGATGATTCACGAGCAACATCTGTACCATTTTTACCCATTGCAATACCGATAGAAGCTGCTTTTAAAGCAGGAGCATCATTTACACCATCTCCTGTCATTGCTACGATATTATTATTTCTTTTAATTGAATTAACTATTCTTAGTTTATCATTAGGTGAAATACGAGCAAAAACAGAAGTTTTAAGAACAACTTTATCTAGTTCTTCATCAGACATTTTTTCTAAATCAGAGCCACTTATAGCTAAATCTCCTTCTTGATAAATATCTAATTGTTTAGTAATTGCTAAAGCGGTTTCAACATGATCTCCTGTTATCATAATGACTTTAATACCGGCTTTATGACAAGTTTCAATTGCTTTTTTAACTTCTACACGAGGTGGATCTATCATACATACGACACCGATAAAAATTAAATCACTTTCTAAATCTTCATCTAAATTAGAAACTTTTTTATAAGCAAAAGATAATACTCTCATTGCTCTTTTAGATGCAGATTCGCATAATTCATATATTTTATCTATTTCTTCATAGGTTATATTTTTAACTTTACTACCAACTAATATTTTATTACATAAAGGCAAAACTGTATCAATGGCCCCTTTAGTATAAGCAGTAGCACCATCTATTTTATTTACTGTCGTCATTCTTTTTCTAACTGAATCAAAAGGTAATTCATTCAATCTTTCAAAGGATACTAAACAATCATTTTTTTGAGCAAATTCTAATAAAGCTATTTCGGTTGGATCTCCTATATTTAAAGTAGCATTATTACATAGTGAACAAGCATATAATAATTCTTTATTATCAATTTTACCTATATTTACTTTATTATCCATAAAATCATCATATAGAGCAAATTCTTTAACAGTCATTTTATTTTGCGTTAAAGTACCCGTTTTATCTGAACATATAACAGTTGTACTACCTAAAGTTTCAACTGCTGGTAATTTCCTTATTAAAGCATTTTTTTTAACCATTCTTTGGACACCTAAAGCCATAACTATCGTAGCAGTGGCTGGTAATCCTTCTGGTATTACGGAAATTGCTAAGGAAATAGAAATCATTAAAATTGTTACTAAATCTTTACCATATAATAATCCTATTATGAAAACAAATACACTTATAATAATTCCTACTAAACTTAATATTTTACCTATTTTATTTAATTTTTGTTTTAATGGAGTGTCTAATTCATCAGTATTTTCTAACATATTTGCAATTTTACCTACTTCGGTATTCATACCTGTTGCGACAACAATACCTTTACCTGTTCCATAAGTTACAATAGTAGATGAATAGGCCATGTTAACTCGATCACCTAATAAAGTATTTTCATCTAAAACTTTATTTTCGTCTTTATAAACTGGAACTGATTCTCCAGTTAAACTTGCTTCAGCAATTTGCAATCTTGATGTTTCTAGTAATCTTAAATCTGCTGGAACTATATCGCCATCTTCAATTAAAACAATATCATCAACAACTAATTCTCTAGCAGGTATTATTTTTTTTACACCATCTCTTATTACTTTTACATTAGGAGCACTCATCGTTTTAAGTGCGGCAATAGCGTTTTCTGCTTTTACCTCTTGAACAATACTTATAACAGCATTTATAATAACAATTACAAATATAACTATAGTTTCCGCTGTTTCTCCTAAAATAAATGATACAATTGCTGCAATAATTAAAATAACAATCATTGCATCAGTAAATTGTTCTAAAATCATTTTTAAAATTGTTTTTTTCTTTTTTTGAGATAATTCATTATATCCAAATGTTTTTAATTTTTTTGATGCTTCTTCATTTGTTAAACCTTTTTTATTGAAATAATTTTTATCTTTTGTATACATATTCTCACCTATATTTAACATTATACCATTTTTATCATAAAATAAAAATATTTTTTTAAATATATTCAATTCATTATATAATATCATTAAAATTTTTACTTCAATTAATTAAAAGCAAAAATCGAATTAATTATATAATTTTAATATGTTACGATTATTTTAAACTTTGCTCAAAAATATTTATAGTTTTTATTAATTTATAATAATGTTTTAACCAAAAATAGAAAAAGTAGCAATAATTTTTATGCTACTTTGTAAGATAATATCAATAAACCAACTATAATATTATTTTTTTAGATTTATCATCTTTATTTATTATATTCAATGTTTGAATTTTAATTTTATTCTTGCTTCCTACTTCAAATTTCATTATCTTATTTTATTATTTGAAAAATTAAATAAGAAGTTCCAATACTTTTTTCTGATAAATACCTTTAATACTTTAGTATTATTTTTATTTAAAAGACTTATATGGTATACATTAACAATTATCTATGATTACTAATTACTTCACTATTTTTATTTATCTTCAATTAAGTATTTATTATTTTCATTTACTTGTTGTTGTAATAATTCTAGTTCTTTAATGTTTTTATTATTCTTTAATGTATTCATTTGATTTCTTGCTGATTCATTTAACCGAATTAATCTATCAGATTGTTTTATATTCATTTTAATTAATTCTGCATTAGTATTCTCTAAATTATTTAGAATAATTAAATGAAGTAAATCAGTATAATCGCGAATATTACCATTCTTAGCAAGTTCTGGATTATCTTCTCGCCATTCTTTAGCAGTCATACCAAATAAGGCTACATTTAATACATCTGCTTCATTTGCATAAACAAACTTAATTTGTTGTTCTGTTAATGTAGGAACAATATATTTCTTTATTGCATCAGTATGAACAACATAATTTAATTTAGACAATAATCTATTTGCATGCCATTCTATTTTTTCTTGATATATCTCGTTTCTTTTTAATCTTTCAAACTCTTTAATTAAATATAATTTAAACTCTGGACTAATCCAACTAGCAAACTCAAAAGCAATATCAGTTCTTGCAAATGTTCCACCACCATATTTACCAGATTTTGAAACAATTCCAATAGCATTGGTTTCTCTAATCCATTTTTGAGGGGACATAGTAAATGCATGTCTTCCTGCTTCATTTTTAAACTGGTCGAATTCGACTACTTTAAAATTTTCATTGTTTAATTCTTCCCACACACCTAGAAAAGAAATTGTTTCTTTATTTCTTAGCCAATTTTTAACAACATCTGCTGGTGCTTCATCATTTTGAGTTTTTGCTAAATCAGTTAATGATATATATTCATAACCATCAATTCTAACAACATTAATTTTACTACCTTTAACATCCATCTCTGATTGTATTATATTATTTTTCATAAGTATGCTCCTTTCTTATTAATTTCGTCTAACAATATTCTACCATAAATTTGTCTTTCTAAATCATCATTTGCACCTCAATAACTACTATATTCATTTTAGTTAATTATAAAAATAAAATCATCCTTAAGTAGAATTTAAGTTTTCAAAATATTAAAATATTTTTTAATGATACTTATTTATATGTATATTTATCTTAAGATGATAAATACTAAGTTTAAATGCGAATTGTAATTTCTGAGTATCATGATTCTTATTTGCAAACTATTTCAAGAAGAAGGTTGTTTTTTATTTTATAGTTAGGTTGCGAACATAATCTACCGTGTGCTATAATTATTTTACGAGGAGGGTTTATAATGAAAATAATTAAAGATAATAAAGTATATGTCCAATATTGTGACATTGCTCACTTGATGGAAGCATTAGCCGGATTAAAAATATCTTGCCCAAATTCTATTATAGAAAAATGTTTTTCCAATGGATTTATATGCATTCAAGATAATAGATTTGATTTTATAGAATTTGAAGGATTAGAAGCAGTTGATTTTTTTAAAAAATTAGATTATATAATTGATTATGAAAAAGTTAAAGATTTAAGTGAAGATGAACTTACTCAACTAGGAAGTGATATCGGTAAAACAATTAATAAAATCGTTGAAGAATATAATAGTATGAGTGAAAAAGATAAAAATAATAACTACGAAAGAGTCATAACTGAATGTAATTTACTAAAATATAAAATGATGTCAATTAAAGAATTTTTATATCAAAAAAAACATATTAAAATGAAGTTACCTACCCAAGAAACAAGTGAAATACCAAAACAAAATAAAATAAAAATTTTAATCAAAAATTTATTTAGAAAAAAATAAATATAATAATTATTAAAAAATACTTCAATTTATTTTTGGAAGTATTTTTTTTATCACAAAAATTCAAAGTTATTTTCAATATAATAATTAAAATGTTATAAAACTACTACAAAAGATATGCAAAATGATTATGCTACTTTTTTCAAAAGAAAAAGTAGTTTTTATTATATTTAAATATAATAAAATTTAATATTATTAATGTTTCATTTATCTTTAATTAAAATTTTTCCTTTCCCTTTATATTTTGATAATTCATCATCCAAATATTTACTAACAAAAGAAGAATTAAAATCCATTTCAAATAATTTATCTTCATTTTTGTCATATATGATTCTAGGAATAATCTGCAAATTCCATCCTCTTTTCAAATATTCAGAAAACTCTGTTATCCCATTTAAAGAACTAGTTGTTATAGTATTATCTATCGAAGATTCAATTTTGTGAAAACCAGAAAATCTTACTAATACATCTCTTAAGTCATTCATAGTTAAATGATTTAATTGTGTAATTATTTCATTTTTATGCAAAGATTCATTTATTTTTATAAATGATGAAAATAATGATGTTTCCGCCGCTAAATGACCTATAATTAATGTAATAAGATTTTTTTGATAACTTCTTTCAAATTCAAATGTTGCCATTTTTTTATATTCTTCCTTATCCATTTCTAAAATATTTTTATAGCGCATAAGTTCTTGCTCTACTTCAGGAGTAAAAACTGTAGGAAGTTTATACATTAAATTTGAATAAGTTTGAAATTCATCATAAGTAATATAACCTCTTTTCAATATATCATTAATATGTTGATAATAATTTATACTAGGTATATTTTTATTATGATTTAATAAATTACAAATATCATAATAAGAATAATTCAAATTACCTCGTTTATGGCCAAAACCACTATTATATAAGTATCCACTAGGTGTTATATACCAGGCATTTGGCCAAGTAACTATTACATCTTCATTTTTAGAAGGAAGTTTTATTACTGTTTTTATTTCCATTTCATCAGATAAGGTTTTAATTTCTTGTTGAGTTTTTAATAAAAAATCTTTATAATTAGGATAAAAAATAACTAAATAATTAATAATATAATATAAGTCTTTTAAAATAAACTTTAACTCATTAAACGTTAAATTTATTTTTTCTTTTAAAATATGATGTGATTTAAAATAAATTTCTTCACGATATTGAAAAAATTCTATAATCCCTAATTGATCTTCAAATGGTAATAAATCATTTTCTTTAATAATTAAACTTTCATTAAGAGCCATTATTAATTCATCTATTATAATTATTTTTGAAACAATTTTATTTAATCTTTTTAAAAAATCTTCAGTAAAAGCACTATTACTTATATGTAAATCTTGATTTTTATTAAAAGATTCCCTAATTAAATAAGTTTTAAAATCTTTTAATTTTTCTAACTCTACAAAATATTTATACATTTAATCACAACCTTTAATTTTTTTGTAATTATTATACTACAAATTAATGATATTTAAAAAATAATTACTTAATTAACTATTAAACTATAATTTTTTTATAAACAAAATTTTTAAAATTATGCATATAAAAACTCGAAACATAAAAGTTCGAGTAACTATCAATCTAGTGCGTGAGATAACCACGTTTGGAAATCGTAATTAAGGTTAATTTTCATGTTGATTATAACATTAATAAATTTTGAAAGCAATATAAACTATAACAAAGCAACATTGGAAGCAATAAATATATTTCCTTTAGCATTAATATAAAAATCTATTTTAAAAATCTTTTTATCAATTCTTGTTATGTAACAATTATATTCATTATTTATAATCGATATCCATCCTTTTTCATCTTTATATAAAACATCACTTATATATTATTTTATATTAATTTTAATATTTTTCTTCGTTTCTTTAAACATATTATTTGAAAAAGTAAGTTCTAACCCTATAAAGATTTTATCTTCTATATCAAATGAAATAAAAGGAGCTATGCCCGTTCTTCTTTTTCCTTGATAAGATACAGAAAAATTTTCCCACGATACTTTAATTATATATTTATTATATTCTTTATTGTCAATTATTATCAAAATTAGTTTTCTCCTTTATTTTAAGAATTATTATTGTTTAAAAAGTTAATTATTTTTTTATCATAAGATTGTTTTATATTAGTTGAAAAATTATATGAAAATTGATTTAAATACTCTAAAACTAAGTTTAAATGTTTATCAAATTCATTATCTTTATCAATATCTTTTAAATATCTAGAAACCATTTTATTTCTATTTATTCTTTTTACATAAAAGTTTAATAAATTTGTATTTCCTATAACTTCTTTTCCAGAATTAACAATGGAAACTAAATATTCTCTAGAGGCACAGGGACCAGTAAAACCATAGTCAAACATAATAAGTATACAACCAATAAATATTTTATCAGTTCCATCTGATGGTAAAGTTTTCTTAGTAAATTTTATTAATTCATTTATTGACTTAGATTTAATATATTCTTCAGAAAATAATTGTAAAAATTTATTGATTATCATTAT
The DNA here is from genome assembly GCA_944372275.1 of uncultured Bacilli bacterium. Taxonomy (GTDB): domain Bacteria; phylum Bacillota_I; class Bacilli_A; order RF39; family UBA660; genus Faecisoma. The sequence continues at coordinate 1,811 of CALVYO010000036.1, read as the reverse complement.
GACACCTCCTAAAAAAAATTATAATATCTCAAAATAAATAATTATAAGTTTGTATTATCTTTTAAGCAATCACTTTTATATATATTTTTTATATCATTATAAAATTTTACTACTTAATAAATAAACATTATAAATATTTTATAATTATTATTATTTAATAAAATCCTCTAATTTTTTTCTTTCAATATTATTAGTTAAAAAAAATAACCATTTTGTCTCTAATAAATCTTTAACATATTTTTTATCATTTAATGCAAGTATACTATTTACAATATATTTTTGATCTAATTCTTTCCAAAAATCATTACAAGCATCCAAAAAATCAGCTAATATAGAAGCATCTTTATATTTTATAAAATAATCAATCAAAAACTTTTGGTTGTATTCAGTATAGATACACGCTAAAAATATTATACAATATAAATTTTTACTTTTTATTAATTTATTAATAAATTGTAAATGCTCATTTTCAGTCAAATAAGTAACTAAAGTATAATAAGGGCCATTTTTATATTGTTCTAATATTAATAATTCTTTATTAGTATATTCATTTAATATTTTATACTCACATTTCATTTTTCTAACACCTACTTAAATATTTTGTTTAATAAATTTTTAATTAATTCTTTAGACTCCATTTCATTAACAGCAAAACATTTTTTACCTAAATCTTTAAATGATGCCCCACATGAATATAATATTTTTCTATCGACAATTATAAACCTATCATGAAATATATCAATATTTTTAAATTCTATATTAAAATACTCACTTTTATATTTTTTTACTAAAACATCATCTATATTTTTGGAAACAATAATTATTTTCTTGTCTACATTTTTTAAAATTTTTAATAACTCTTTTCCAGCATAATTATCAATAATAATTATTTCCTCTTTGGCATTGTCAAATATATCTAATAAAAGTACATAAGCATCAAATATTTGCCCTTCAAAAAATATAGTACTCACTTTATCTTTTTCTTGCATTTTATTGAAAGTATTTTCCAATTTTAATATTCTATTTTCATGATTTATTAATATTTCACTATTCATTAAACTGTTTGAAAAATATCTTCTTAATTTTACAAAAGCATCCATAATACTAATACTTACTTCTATAGCAACTTCTGATTTTAATATAGTAGCTAACATCATTACACCTTGTTCTGTAAACACCCGTGGATTGCTTCTAGACATTTTACTATAATTTGTAGTCAAATATTTTGACCGCAATTTTTCTAATTCATCATCATTTAAAACCCAAGAAAATCTTTTAGGAAATTTTAACGGATTATTTTTAACTGCCTGATTTATTTCTTTTGTACCATTTTTGCAATGATATAATTTAGCTAAATCAAAATCGAACATTACTTGAATATTATTTAGTTCATAAATCATATTTTCTACATTATCACTAGTTTCATTGCGTTCTTTTTCTTGAATAGTCATATCTATTATTTAAACCTCCTGAAACAATTTATTTAAAAATATAAGTATTGCTGAATATATTTATTATAATGTTTTTTTCAAAGCTTTTTAATTTTCATTTTGTTTTAAATATGCCAACTTGAATACATATTTAACTAAGTTTATTTATAATTGTAAAGAAACAAATCTTCTTACTTAAAAAGCGAATAAAAATATTAGCCAAAATTAATCTTTATGTTTTGAAAACCTATTCAGTTAAACTATTTTTCTTATGGTGCATGAGATAACTACGTTTGGAAATCGTAATTAAGGTTAATTTCTAAAACAATTGTAACATATTTAATTAGATATTAAAAGTTAATTGTCATAAAATTTAAACTA
>CALVYO010000035.1 GCA_944372275.1 uncultured Bacilli bacterium | reverse complement strand
ACTTCTACTAATCTTGCATCTGATATATCTTCATATACATAATCATATTTAATTAAATCTTCTTTTTTATCAAATAATGATACTGTTATTTTAAAATTATTTCTTAATAATGAATAAATATCTTTATTAAATGATTCACTAACTACGACTTCTTTAATACCAATACTTACTATTTCACTTACTAATTTAGTATTATTGTGTTCTAATAAAAAGGTATATATTGAACCTGTTGTTATATCACTATAACTAACCGCATATCCATAATTAAAATCAATAATAGCACCAATATAATTATTTTCTTTTTCATTTAAAGATTCATTAAATAAAGTCCCACTACTTACTATTTGAACCATTCCTCTTTTAACGATACCTTTAGCAGTTTTAGGATCTTCTAATTGTTCACAAATACCAACTTTATATCCTTTAGCAACTAATTTATCAATATAAATATTTGCCGAATGAAAAGGAACACCGCACATAGGTATTCTTTCTTCTAACCCCGCTGATTTACCAGTTAGAGTCAATTCTAATTCATGAGAAACTGTTATTGCATCCTCAAAAAACATTTCATAAAAATCACCTAAGCGGTAAAATACTATTATATCTTTATTTTGCTTTTTTGTTTCGATATATTGTCTCATCATCGGCGTTACTTTGTTTAAATCTACACTATCTAATGTCATACTACCACCACATTTAATATTTTACCAAAAAATCGCATTAAAAAAAAGTATATATATACTTTTCTAGTTATTTTGTTTAAGTAGTTTTTGAAACGAAGGATTATTTTGTTCAATTTCAAATTGTTTATCTAATATTTCAGTACATAACTTTTCAATAAAATCTCTTCTAAGGCTTTTGATAATTTTTATATCTTCTTGCAAAGTAAATATTTGAAGTTCACATTTTTCTATTTTTTTCTTTAAATTCAAAATTGAGGCTTCATTGTCAATTTTTTTCGCACTTAATTGTGTTTTTTCATATTTAATTTCTTCATTTCTTTTTTCTAAATCTACAACAGTATAGTTTTTTATTTCATTTATAGCATCAGTTTTCATTCGTTTATATTCTTTATATGACTCAATTCCACCCATAATATCTAGTAATAAAGCAAATAAAATAAGAGTCGGAGTATTTGAAAATAATGAAACTGCCGCTATTGGTACAGTATAAACTAATATCTTAATTATAAAAACTAATATTGAACATACCTTTACTCTTTTTTTAGCAAAAGAAAAATTATTTATTTTCCAAACTAATTCTTCATTTTTATTATACTCAACTTCTAAATCAGAAATTCTATTTTTAATTGTTTCTTGATTACTATTAATTTCTTCTATACTATTATTATTTTTATCAATTACTTCTTGTAATTCATCTACTTGTTTTGTTTTTAATTGAATTATCTCTAAAAATTTATCCATAATTTTCTTCCTTTCACAATGTGAATATTTTAGCATAAATAAAATATTTGTCAAATTTTATTTATCGGTTTTAAACACATTAACGACTTAACATATTCTTTTCCTGATATATCGCTATCTAAAACTATTTTTTTATTTTCTAAACTTTTTTTTGCTAAAACAAAACTATCACAGTAAACTTTACAATTATGTTCATTTAATTCTAAATACCCATTTTTTAAAAGGAATTTAATAACATTTGTATCTTTAACAAAATATCCAGGAGCAGTTGATAAATCATAATGGTATATTCTGTTTTTATTACATAAACTAAGCAAACAAAACTGACGATACGTTGGATCTATTATATACGTTTTATATCCATCAAATGATTCAAAATTAACCAATACAATATAATGTCCAAAAATAGAAGATAAAAGATAATTAATATTAACTTCACAAATATTAAGGCCATCAAAATATGGATAATAATTTCTAATTAAATAATCTTTTGCAAAAATACAATATGAAGTTAAAGGTGTATTTAAAAATAATTGTTCACTTCTACTCCCTTTTAAAGTCATTCTTACATCATAAACCATAGTTTCCAAAAATAATTTAATTTGTTCATCTGTTAATTTTTTATTTTTGCAATCACTTAAATTTATTTTACTAGGTTTTATCAGTAATGGTTGCTGGTCAATATAATAAAAAGGTTTTTGTTCTAAATCTATTATTCTCTCAATTAAATCATAATTTTCAAGTATTTGTTCACGAAATGATTCTTTTTTCTCTTTTAAATATAGTTTACTCCATAATTCATTTAATTTACTTTTAATAAAATAATAATCTTCATAAGAATTAACTAATTTTTCTATTTCATCTAAAATTTGATTAATAAAAATCACCTCTTTTGAGGTGATATTATACTATAAACCGTTTAAATATTCAATAGCATCATCTATATGTTTAACTTCCATTAATTCTATATCTAAATTATCTTCTAAAACTGTTTTTTTTGCCTCTTCATAATTCTCAGTTGGTACAAAAAATATATCAGCATTTTCTTTAACCGCTGCTTTTATTTTATGACTAACACCGCCTATAACGCCAACATTACCAAATTCATCAATCGTACCAGTCCCTACTATTTTTAATCCTTTAGTTAAATCGTCTTCAGTCAATAAATCATATATAGATAAAGACATCATAAATCCACCTGATGGTCCAGATTCTGATTTTTTAAAATTAATATTTACTTCTTTTGAAGGAACAACCTCCTTAGTTTCACAAACCATAATACCAACCAATTTATTACCATCTATCATTACTTTATTAGCATATCTTTCATATATAGTGCCATCATTGATAACTTTAAATTTAATAGTATCAGATTTATTAATTTCTTTTAACACTTCTTCTTTACTACTTACTTCAACACCATTAACTTCGATTATCTGGTCACCTATTTTTAAATCAGTATCAGATTGTTCATAAATATATATTATATTTACTTTACGATTATTAACTTCATATTCTAAATTTGCTTTATCAAAGGCTACCATAATCGCATTTTGATTAGCCTCTTCTAATAATAAATGATTACGATAATCATTTTCTTCAATTGTTTCATTATCAGCCACAACATCCTCTTTTTTAACAATTTCCCAATCTTTATTAAATAAAGCATAAATAATAGTTGGAATATTAGCCTTAAATTCTGAAATATAAGCCAAATTTAGTGAACCATTAATTTTATATCCATCCTCTACTTCTAATCTTTCCGATACATCGATTAAACCTCCCGGAGCATCAATATAGTATGGAAGTGGAAAATGAAAAATAAATCCAGTAATTATCAATATTATTAAATAAACATAATTTTTCTTTATAAATTTTTTTGTATTATCATATATTTTATTAAGCATTTATTCCCTCCTTAAAGATGGTGATATTATTAAAATAACTAGTATATTAATAATGATATGTTTGATTTTTTGTGGTTATGAAATATTAAGTGAATCAGCCACCATAATGAATGCCGTATCATATTCATTTGATATTTGGATAAATAATGTATTTCCTTCATTATTTCCTTTTTTTGTTTTATCAGAAATTTTAATTAACTATGGTTTTATTGAATTAATAGGTGAATTATTTAAACCGATATTCGAAAGATTATTTAAAATAAATGGTAATGCAGCATTTATCTTTATTATGAGTTTATTATCAGGATTCCCTAGTAACGCTAAATACACTAAAGAATTATATTTACAAAACAAATTAACTAAAGAAGAAGCCACTAAAATATTAATGTTTTCCCACTTTTCTAATCCTTTATTTATCTTAGGTACTATCTCAATAACATTTTTAAATGACCAAAAATTAGGATTAATTATTATGTTTTCACAATATATTTCAAATGTTATTATTGGCTTAATGTTTAGAAATTATTATCCTAGTAAAATAACAAAAGATAAATTTTCTATTAAAAAAGCTATTTTAAGTATGCATAACAAAAGAATTAATAATAATAAAAGATTTGGCAGTATTATTACTAATTCCCTTATTAATACAATCAATACTTTATTATTGATATTAGGTGTTATAACAACATTTTTAATAATAACAACTATAATTGATAATAACTTTAATTTATCTTTATTAAATAAATCTTTATTAAGTGGTTTTTTAGAAATGACACAAGGTTTAAAACACGTTAGTTTATTAAATATATCTAATAATTATAAAGCATTATTGATATGTATGATAATATCCTTTGGTGGATTATCAGTACATACACAAATATTAAGTATCATTAGTGATACCAAAATAGAATATAAGCCATTTTTACTAGCACGATTAATTCATGTTGTTATAGCAAGTATATTTTGTTATTTACTAACAAGCAAATTATATTGACCTTCAAAAAATGGTATATTTTCATCACACCATTCTTTTGTCGGTTCATTGCCAGCACCAAATGCTTCAGTTAAATCTATAAACAACAAATCATCAACATAAGATTCAGAATTGGAATTTACTTCAAAATTTCTAAAATACCATATTTCATTGATATAATTGTCATTTGGTAATGAAATAATATTAGATAATAACTTCCAATCTGTAGTACTTATATTTTTTTGAGTAACAGTTAGAAGAGCACCAGGTGCATCAGTATAAAACAATTCATATCTCGAATCTGATGTTGAAAAATTATCACTTGATTTAAACATTAATCTACCATAATATTTATGTCCATATATTGGTTTATAAGATGTTCTTTGAATAGACATTGCCGTAACATTTGGACTTAATTTGAGTGAATAATTTCCTGAATATTTCTGATTAGTAACATATGAAACATCATATAATTCCCAATCAGAATTACTTTCAAATCCACCATTTTTAACAATATTAGTTAATGAATAACTTGTATACATATTAATAAACCTTTTTTCATCTATTTGAAAATTTTGTTTTATTTCTTGTTCACTTAACGCACGGTCATAATACATTACATTATATATATTTGCATTTGTCCATCTGTTAGCATCTAACCTTCCAACAACAGCTTTAGCATCCATAATATTCGGACTGCCTGTTGAATTTCCTGTACCAGCAACTAATTCTCCATTAATATATATTTTAGATGTGTCATTAATACTACCAGATTGTTTTGTTAAACAAATTTGATATATTTGTTGAACATTTAATGCATTATTAGCTCGATATCGAAGATTCCAAAAATCTAATGCCGGTTGTCCATCTTTTATGGACATACTTAATCCTACATTATTACCAAAACTATTAATTCCCATATATGAAGGCCAATCAGTACTCCAACTACTTCCGTTCCAAGATGCTACAGCACACATAGTAAACTCAGCATCACCGCTTAATCCTAAATTTTTCTCTGAAAAAACAACATCATCAATACCATCAAAACTAATATATTTTTCTTTCCAACTAGTTTCATCAAAACCACTAATTATTCCATCACTCCCATTACCACTTACATCTTTCCATACTCCATTATTTGGAGATACATATCCATCATAATGTAATATTAAACCATCTTGTATGTATTCATTATTGTAATCAAAAACAAATAAGTTAGTCACTTCATCATTAAATTGATAGACAACATTTATATCAATAGTTTGATTTTTAAAGCTATCGTTAGTTAACGAAATATTTATCAATAAATTTGAATTATTTGCTGATGAAGAAAAATTTCCAGAATTAGATACATTAACACTAAAGTCTTTAATATAACTTCCATTATCTAACTTAGTAGTATAATTGCCAAATTCGATTTTTTCATTTTCATTATCAATTTTTAATTCATCACTAGAATTATCTTCATAAACAAATCTCCAACAATTATTTCCACAAAAATCAATATCAATTATTTTATTATTTAAAAATTTGTCATTTATTTCTCTACTAACTATTGATTGAATATTCACTAATTCAGTTTTTAAAATACTATTATCATACAATCTTTTTAAATTTATAATTAGTTGAAATAATAATATGGCTATTACTATTGTTAACGAAAATGAAACAATTAATTCTACAACAGTAAATCCTTTCTTCATATTTTTCCTCCTAACCAACTAATAAAGTTGCATAACTTTCATCATCAAATTCAACAATTATTCTATAATTATTAGTATTTTTATAATTTATGTAATTAATAAATTGTTTCATTTTTTCACTTAAACCATCCATATTGGTTTTTAAATCATCTAAATTGGCTTTAGTAAATATTACCTGTTTAACACCTAAATTATCCATTAATGTTTCACAATAAATATATTCTGTAAAATACTCTGTCGAACAAGATGTGATATCAATATAATTTTTATCATTCAAACCAGTTATTAAATTATTTAATCCATCGTTATTAATAAATTCTTTAATATTATTAGTTAAATACAAATTGTTTACACTATTATAAGTAAAAGTTCTTGAATAACTTTTACTTAAATATGTAAACTGAGTATAAATAATAACTAAACTGGTCATAACAATTACAGAAACAGCAATTGTTTCAGCAAGCACAAATCCCTTTTTATTATTTTTTTTCATAACTTTCTCCTTTTATCTTGAATTTACCTTAAATATATTATATAATATTTTTAGAATAAAAACTAGTCCTAAAAATAGAAAAGGGGTTAAAAATATGATTAGACAATTTGATTTTGAAAAAATGCCAGTAGTTGAAGTAGTAAATGAAATAATGGTTGATGCTGCTAAAAGAGGGGCTTCAGATATCCATTTTGATCCATTAGATAATGAGATGCATATTAGAATTAGAATTGATGGTATACTGCATAATTATGCTGTAGTTCCAAACTCAATAAAAAAGAATCTAATTACACGTATAAAAATAATATCTGGTATGAATATAACTGAATCTAGATTACCACAAGATGGTGCGATTAAGGCAACCTTACAAGATGTAAATTTAGACCTTCGTGTTTCTTGTATTCCTACTAATAAAGGCGAAAAAATAGTTATTCGTATTTTGGATTATTCAATGAGTTTAGCTGGCGTTGAAAATTTAGGATTTAGTGATAGTAATTTTAAAAAGGTTTTACAAATGATTAGTGCTCCTAATGGAATTATATTAGTAACAGGTGCTACCGGTACTGGTAAATCAACAACTGTATATTCTATTTTACAAAGACTTAATACTGAATCTGCTAATGTTATTACAGTAGAAGATCCAGTTGAAATGAATATTGAAGGAGTAAATCAAATTCAAACTAATAGTGAAATAGGTTTAACCTTTGCAACAGCGCTAAGATCTATATTACGTCAAGACCCTAACATTATAATGATAGGAGAAATTCGTGATACTGAGACTGCTAAAATTGCTGTTCGTGCTTCTATCACTGGACATTTAGTATTATCAACAATTCACACCAATAACTCATTAAATACTATTGAACGTTTACTAGATATGGATGTTGAAAGATATTTATTAGCCAGTTCGTTAGAAGGCATTATTTCGCAAGTATTAGCCCGTAAATTATGTCCAAATTGTAAAAAATTACGAAAAACTAATGAATATGAAAAAGAATTATTTAAAAGTGTTTTAAATAAAGATGTTGAAGAAATTTATACTACTGAAGGTTGTGAACAATGTGGTAATGGTTATTCAGGTCGTATTGCTATTCACGAAGTGTTGTTATTTAATCAAGAAATAAGAGATGCAATTAGTGAAGGAATGCGTAAAGATAAATTAAGAGAATTAGTTTATAAATCTTCTGATGTTAATACTTTATTAGAAGATGGCTTAGAAAAAGTTTTGATGGGATTAACAACAGTTGAAGAAGTATTAAAATTAATTGAATTAGAAGATGATGAAAAAGGTTCTAAAGCATATGGATTAAAGAGTGCTTTAAATAATACTGCCTTAGCAAGAGAAAATATTCCAAATAATAATCAATCAGTTACTAAAAATATAAATCAACAACATATTCCACAACCTGTAAATTCTAATACACCTATACAAACACAGCAAACAACACAACCTCAAACATTAAATGATTTAATAAATAAAGCAAATTAAGGATTAATCCTTAATTTTTTTTATAAAAAAAAGCAACTAAAGTTGCCATAACATTGATAAAACTAATATACCCAAAATAATTCGGTAAATCATAAATGCTTTGAAATCATTATTTCTAATATATTTTAATAAAAATGAAATACATAATAAACCAGTTATAAATGAAATTAATATACCTATCCCAAATATCATTAAATTCTCACTAATTATAGTTAATGTTTCTCCTTTTATTAAAGTTAATAAAGTTGCTCCTGCTACAACTGGAACCGATAAATAAAATGAAAATTTCGCACTATCTTCTCTATCTAAACCTAATGCACGACTAGCCGTAATTGTTGTACCACTTCTAGAAAAACCAGGTATTAAAGCAAATACTTGTGCACATCCAACAATTAATGCTTGATACCACTTCATTTCTTTAATATCAAATCTTATTTTAGATTTTTTATCAACCATATAAATTATAATTCCCATAACAATTAAAGCAATAGCTATTAACCATAATTGTTTTCTAAAAAATGTATCAAATACATCTTCAAATAATATTCCAACTATTCCAGCCGGAATAGTAGCGATTATTAAATACCAAAATAACCTACCATTTTTCGTTTTAGTTCCCTTAGTTAATCCATCTAATAAAATTTTAAATAAATCATTAAAAAAATAGATAATGATTGCAAGTAAAGTTCCAAAATGTAATGCTAAGTCAAATGCAAGTTCAATTTCAGAGCCAATATTAGTACCAATACCAAATATATCTCTAAAAATAATTAAATGAGCAGAAGAAGAAATCGGTAAAAATTCAGCAATACCTTGAATAATCCCTAAAATTATTATATCTATCATTATTAATCACCTTTATAATTTTATCATATTTACTAAAATAAGTATATGTTTTAATCTAATATTTTATCTCTTTTACTATATATACAACCACAAAAATCTTGACGATATAAATCATATTCTTTTGATAATAAAATACTTTTTTTATAACCTTCTTTTTTCTTAAAATCACTTACTAAATATTTTACATTATATTTTTTTTCTAAATTAAGTCCAATTTCATTTAATTTATTACTATTTTTAAAAGGGCTTACCGTTAAAGTAGTTCCAAAATAATCATAATTATTAGCTAAAGATGCTGTTTTTTCTAATCTTAATTCATAACATTTAAAACATCTATTACCCCCTTCTTTACAATCTTCTAACCCTAATACAGTTTGATGAAATATATCATTATCGTAATCACAATCTAATACTTTTATATTAAATATATTACATAATCTAATTTGTTCTTCTTTCCTTTTATTATATTCTTCAATCGGTTCAATATTGGGATTATAATAAAGAATTGTTATATCAAAGTAGTCTTTTAAATAAGTTATTACATAACTACTACAAGGCGCACAACAACTATGTAGTAATAATTTCTTTTTACTATCTAAATTATTTATTATTTTTTCTAATTCCAATTGATAATTCATAAAACCACCTCCTACATTATATCACAAAAAAAGATGTTTAAAAATTAAACATCAACCATTCTGGTTTAAAAATCATTAAAATTCCGATTAATAACATAAGCATTCCACCAATTAAATGCGATAATTTATTATATTTAGTAGATATACCAGTTAATTTTAATGTTTTCATTGCAATAGCAAATATAACAATATCATCAATTAAAAAGAATAAAATATATAACAAAATATATAATAAATATTGCAAACTAGATAAATTATTAATAGCAAGTATTTGCGTAAATATTAAAGGTAAACCAGAAGAACAAGCAAGTTCTACTAAATTAACGGAAACTGCTAATCCCATTACACCTAAAATGGCTAAATAAAAAGTTTTTTTGTTATCAATTTGTTTAACTATTTTATGAATCCTTTTAGAAATTGATTTTCTTTGTTCTTTATCTACTACGGCACAACCATTATCTTTTTTTCTCTCTTTATAATAGCTAGTTAAATTAATTGCTCCACCTAATAAAGCAATCAAAGCAATTATTAATCTTACCCAGACGATTTCTGATAAAGTTATAGCAATTTGTAACCATGCTAACATAAATGCTAAATAGACTACTGCTGAAGTTATTAAAAATGTTAAACCGATAATCCACATTTTTTTACGATCTTTCATTGTTACAATAATCGATAATAAGAATAGTAATACCCACATTGCACAAGGATTAAATCCATCAATAAAGCCAATTATAATAGATACTAATGGTAAAGATACATCCTCTGGATTAACATCACCTAAAATAGGGAGATTATATTGTCCTAGAGGAGGAATTATTTCATATTCAACATCTAAATCATTTTGAATAACATCAACTATATCAACAAATTCATAAGTATAAAATTCATAAGCCGCTTTTATTTGATTTTTAACTGTTTCATTAAAACCAGTGATCCCCGTTGTTCCAATAACAGTATATGGAACTGTTTTATCATTATTATTTAAGGCTTTTCTTACATCACTTAATAACTCATCATTTTCTTTATTTCTTGTAGTTTCATAGTAAATTATATTAATATCTGCTTCTTTTTTATATTCTTCTAAAAATTTTATTTCTTCTTCACAAGTACTACATAGTTCTGAATAAAATAAATGAATATCTAAAGCATTAACTTTAGGAATAAATAATAATAACGTTATTAAAAATATTATTTTTTTCATTCAAAACACCTCAATTTATTTTCAATTTCAGCAACAGTTTTTTCTCCAACTAATCTTGTAACTTCTTTATCACCATCTAGCAAAATAAATACAGGTAAAATTTCACCAACATTATATTTAGCAATAACTTCTTCATCTAAATCATAATCATATTCAATGTGCTCAAAATTAGGAAATTTTTTTTCTATTTCTTGCATCCTAGGTCGCATAATTAGACAAGCAGGACACCAAACGGCACTTATTCTTATTAATTTAATAACCAAACACCCCTTCTAAACTATCATCATTAGTTATAAAATCTTCAACTAAAACTTCTGTATATTCTTCCTTAGTATTTCTTAAAATTATTTTTTTAATTCCGGCATTAATTATAAACCTTTTACAAAACATACAAGGCATAGCATTTTCGACATATTTATTTTTTCCCACTTCTTTACCAACTAAATAAAGTGTACTACCAATAATATCTTTTCTAGCAGCGCTTATAATCGCATTTTGTTCAGCATGGACACTACGACACATTTCATATCTTTCACCACGAGGAATATTTAATTTTTCTCTCATACAGTAACCTAAATCATCACAATTTTTTCTTCCTCTTGGTGCCCCATTATAACCAGTTGCAATAATTTCATCATTTTTAACAATAACAGCACCAAAGGCTCTTCTTGCACAAGTTGATCTTTCTAATACTGATTCGGCAATATCTAAATAATAATTATTTTTATCTACTCTCATATTAACTCCTTATAACAAACATCAAATTTTTCTAAAAAA
>CALVYO010000034.1 GCA_944372275.1 uncultured Bacilli bacterium | reverse complement strand
AACCAAATCCAGAACCTGAACCAAATCCAGAACCTGAACCAAGTCCAGAACCTGAACCAAATCCAGAACCTGAACCAAATCCAGAACCTGAACCAAGTCCAGAACCTGAACCAAATCCAGAACCTGAACCAGTTCAAGAAACTCAAATTGTCGAAGAGGGACAAGTTGGTATATTACAGACTGGTGATGGTACTGTTGCAGTAACTGATAACGAAGAATTATCTACTGGTAATACAAATACACCTCAACAACAAGTAGCTGATCAAATTATTTCTGCTATGGAAGATGCTGGTGCAACAGTTGGTGATTATACAGAAGATTCAAATATTACTTCTTCGACTGTATCAGATGATGGTACTATAACCAACACCTATGAGGATATGACAACATCAGAAACTCCTACTGTAGAAGATGTAATAGAGCAAGTATCTACAGAAGCACATGATGGATATGTTGATGATTCAACTTGGAATAATTTAAATGATATATTTAGTCAAGAATATTCTGAAGGAGGAATGACAAGATAATTATGGAAAATAGAATTAATCAAGTTATGGAACTTGAAAATGGTAAAAAATATGTTGTTATAAAACAAGCAGTATATAAAGGACATAATTATTATGTTTCTGCCAGATTAACTGACAATGAAGAAGATATATTGGAAGAATATGTTATTTTTGAAGAAGTTGACTATAATGGTAAGAAATCAGTTTTAGAAGTTAAAGATGCTGATTTATATAAACTAGTTGCAAAATACGTTGGTTTGTTAGATTGAACAATTACTACCTATTAAATTAGGTAGTTTTATTTTGTAAAAATATCATTTATTTTTCACTTTTTTTTAGAAAAAAATGTGATATAATTATAATGGTGGTAGAGATGCAAAAGACGTTTAAAACTTTAGATGAGCAAATTGAGATATTGGAGTCAAAAGGATTAGAAATTACAGATTATGAAAAAACAAAAGAAATACTATTTAAAGAAAATTATTTTTTTATAAATGGATATCGCCATTTACTTACTTCAGCCAGTAATAATAATAGATTCGTTCCGGGATCTAATTTTGAGGAATTATATGCAATATTTATTTTTGACAGAAGATTAAGAAATATAATGTTTAAAAATATAATGATAATTGAAAATAATGTTAAATCGATTATTAGCTATCAATTATCAAAAAAATATGGGCATAAAGAAAAAGATTATTTGAATCCTAAACATTTTAGATATGAGAGTTTTAAATTAAGTCAAGTGAATGATGTAATTAATAAAATGAAAAGACAAATTAGACTAAATGGTAAACAACATAGAGCAACGAAACATTATATTAGTAATTATGGATATATTCCTATGTGGGTTTCAGTTAAAGTGTTATCTTTTGGAATAATTTCAGAATTGTTTTCTATACTTAAATATGAAGATCAAGATGAAATAGCAGATTTTTATCATATAGATGCAGAAGAATTAAATATTTATCTGTATTTATTATCAAATTATAGAAATTTGTGTGCTCACGAAGATATTTTATATGATCATACAACACAAAGAAGTATTCCAGATAATAGATTTCATCAATTTTTAAATATTCCAAAAGTAGAAGATGAATATATTTATGGTAAAAATGATTTTTTTGCAGTTTTAATAATTTTAAGACAGATGTTAAGTGATGGTGAATTTCATGATTTGATAAATGAAATAAGTTATGAAATTGACATATTAAATGGTAAAATTAAGTCAGTTGATACAAAATCAATTTTAAATAAAATTGGTTTTCCAGATAATTGGCGTGAATTGGAAAATATAGATTGAAAGGGTGATTTAAATGAAAAATAAAATAATTTATATATGTTCTGTTATTTTATCATTATTTATAGGAATAAGCGGAACATTATTAGTAGTATATTATATTCCTAGCGAAGAAGGAGAAAAAGTAGTTCAAGAAGTAACTATTACAGAAAGTGACACTATTGCCCCTGCTGTTAATAAAGTATATGATTCTGTGGTTACTGTATTAAATTATGGTAATCAGTTGCAAGCAACTGGAACTGGATTTGTATATAAAACAGATGATAAATATGGTTACATATTAACTAATAATCATGTTATTAGTGGCTCTAAAAAAATTGAAGTAACTAATACTGAAAATGTAACTGTGGAAGCAAAGTTATTGGGTAGTGATGAATATGCTGATTTAGCTGTATTGCGTGTCGATAAATCATTTGTTTTACAAGTAGCAACATTAGGTGATAGTACAACTTCAGAAATAGGTGATACTGTATTTGCGGTAGGTACTCCAGTTGATGTTAAGTATGCAGGATCAGTTACTAAAGGAATTATTTCAGGCAAGAATAGAATGGTTAATGTTACTTTGGATGATGGTGGCGCATTCATGATGGAAGTTATTCAAACTAATACTGCAATTAATCCAGGTAATAGTGGTGGGCCATTAGTAAATATTAATGGTGAAGTAATTGGTATAAATACGTTAAAATTAGTTGAAGACGAAATAGAAGGTATGGGTTTTGCTATTCCAATTGAAATGGCTACTTCAGTTTTAGATAGACTTGAAAATGGTGAAGAGATTGAAAGACCGTTATTAGGTGTTAGTATGGTTGATGCTAATAATGATTATGCATTATTTAGTTATAAAGTTTATTTGGATAAAGACTATGAAAAAGGTGTAGTAGTAATTGATGTTGAAAAGGATTCACCTGCCGGTGAGGCTGGATTACAAAAAGATGATGTAATTTTAAAAATAAATGATATTGAGATTGAAAATAGTACGCATTTAAAATATGTTTTATATAAATATAGTGTTGGTGATACTATTAAACTTGAGTACGAAAGAGATGGAAAAGCAAAGACTATTGAAGTTAAATTAAATAAGGTTATTTAAAATATTAAATGGCTTTTTTTATGACAAAAATAAACTATTATCATAAAATAACATGAGGAGGAAAACTTATGGATTATAAAATTGTTATAGACGCTGGTCATGGGGGAGATGATCCTGGTGCAAGTGGTAATGGTATAATAGAAAAAGATTTAAATTTAAAAATATCTAATTATATGTATGATAGGTTTAGAGAATTAGGTATTCCTGTTAAAATAATTAGGAATACAGATGAGACAATTAGTCCTACTGAAAGAGTTAATAGAGTATTAGATGCATTTGGTAATAGTGATGATGTAATAGTAGTTTCTAACCACATAAATGCAGGAGGTGGTGAAGGTCAAAGTGTAACAAATAAATGTATAACAATTAAAGCCTAAATATAAAAAAGAAATGAGGAAATGTTATGAATATTAGTTACACTAGAAAAGGTGATTATTTATTACCTAATTTGATATTAGAAAATAAAGAACAATATAATATAAGAAAATATGGATTATTAAGATTAGATCATATCAAAAATAATAAAAAAAGTTTATATATTAAATTACTTATGCATGATGAACTAAATAAATATTTACATGATATAGATGAATTAGTAGAAAATAAAGTAAATGAATTAATAAAGTTACTTGCTGAAAAAAAATATAAATGAAGAAATGAAATGTAATCAACAATTACTGTGGATAAAAAGTATGAATAGTATAAAAAGTAGAGCAGAAGAAATTATATTAAAGGAGTATACCTATGCGTGATATAACAGAAAAAGAATGGAATCAAATATATCTACCTTTTTATAATAATCTTAGTAAGTATATGATTAATTATATTATTCCTGATGTAGTAGCTTTTTATATAGCAAATAGTTATAGTAGAAAATGTTTGTGCGATTCTCCACTTTATAATCATATTAATTCTGCAAAAGATGTATTTAATATAAACTGTGATACTAAAAAATTAATACCTAAAATAGAAGAAATATTAAGAATAAAATATAATCTAAAAATAGTAAATAATAATCCATTAAGATTAAAAAAATATTATTAAATGAATAAACACTATCTGAAATATGATAGTGTTTTTTGTTAATGGGATTAATTTTATTGTCTAGCCAGCACTGAATTTGTACTCCCGTACGAAATTCTTTTGTGGGAAATGTCCTAAACCCTATTTTTAAAATTAAAAATTTGTAAGTATTTCAATGCCAAAATTAAAATTTTGTCAAATTATATGGTATAATAATATCATATTGGTTTTAATACTACGAAAAACAATAGGATCAACTAGGATATTAATCAATTTGTAATTTTTATAGTTTGTTAAACTTTATTTATTCATAGCATGGTATTAAAGAAAAAATTAAAAATTATACTTATTGCTAAAAAAAAGATCAGTTAAATTCTTTTTTGTTGAAATAGCTTATTTTAATAAATAATAAATTGAAAAATAGTTATTAGGAAGTGATATAATGGCTAATAAAAATACTAACTTGCAAAACGCAAAAAAAATAAAAGATGATGAATTTTATACGAGATATGAAGATATTTATAACGAAGTAATTCAATATAAAAAACATTTTAATAATAAAATAGTTTTGTGTAATTGTGATGACCCGTTTGAATCAAATTTCTGCAAATTTTTTTTGAAAAATTTTAACGTATTGAAGTTAAAAAGATTGATTTGTACAACTTATTATTGTTCAAAAATTGTTTCTAAAGAATTTGAATTTTTAAAAAAGGAACAAAAGAAAAACAAAAAGTATGGATATGTTTTAGACGTTACCAAGTTTTCAAATATTAATGGAAAAATTCCTGATGAAATAATTTATAATTTCCTTAAAAAAGCTGATTGTATAAAAAGATTAAATGGTGATGGAGATTTTCAAAGTGATGAGTGTATTGAATATGTAAAATTATCAGATATAATTGTAACAAATCCACCTTTTTCCTTGTTTAGAGAATTTGTATCTATTATTACAAAATATCAAAAAAAATTTTTAATAGTAGGTAATCAAAATGCATTGACTTATAAAGAAATTTTCCCACTAATAAAAAATGATAAAATATGGACTGGTTTTCAATTTGGTGAGATGAAATTTAGAGTTCCAAAAACATCAAAACCAAGAACAACTAGATATTGGGTTGATGAGTCTGGTCAAAAGTGGAGAAGTCTTGGTAATGCCATGTGGTTAACAAATATTGATAACGAAAGAAGACATAGACAAATAAATTTAACGAAAAAATATGATCCCAATGAATATCCTAAATATGATAATTATGATGCTATTAATGTAAAAACTATAAATGATATACCTTATGATTTTTATGGAATAATGGGGGTACCTATAACGATTATTAATAGATATAATAGTGAACAATTTGAGATAGTTGGTGAGGCTAATCATGGCTCTGATAACGAATATGATTTATTTAAACCAATATTAAATGGTAGGGAACTATATAAAAAAATTTTGATTAGAAGAAGAATCAAAGATGTAAAAATAAAAGAGTTTTTGATTTTAGATTTATTTAGTGGAGCAGGTGGATTTTCGTATGGAATGGAAAAAAATCCTCATTTTAAAACAGTAGTAGCTCTAGATTTTAATAAATATGCATTAGATACTTTTAAAAGTAATATGCCAGATTCAGAAATTATATGTGGTGATATTACTAATGACGAAATAAAAGAGCAGGTTATTAAAATAAGTAGAGAAAAAAAAGTAAATATGATTATTGGTGGGCCCCCATGTCAGGGGTTCTCGTTGAAAGGAAAAAAATTAGGTTTGGATGATCCTAGAAATTATTTATTTAATGAATATTTAAAAATAGTTGAAGCATTAAAACCGGAAGTTTTTATTATTGAAAATGTCAAAGCTTTATTGTCAACATCAGCGGGATGGTTTAAGAATCAAATAATTGAAAAAGTCTCTAAAATGGGATATTTTATTGAATGTGGAATATTGACAGCATCAGATTTTGGCGTTCCGCAATCCAGGCAAAGAGCAATATTTATATGTTCAAAAAATAAAAAAATATCGCTTCCTAGTGCAACTGTTAAAAATAAAGTGACAGTTAAAGATGCAATTTATGATTTGGCGTTCCTTAATTCTGGAGAAGGAGATTTCGAACAAAATTATCAATTATCAGCGACTAGTAAATATCAAAAAGATATGAGAAAAGGTTGTAAAAAATTATATAATCATCAAGCTTCTAATCATGCAAAGATTGCAATACAAAAATTAGAAATGATTCCACCAGAAGGTGGGAAAGAATTTTTACCAAAAGAAATGTTAGGAAAACAAAAATATAATGGAACATGGGGGAGATTAAAATGGGATGATGTTTCTCCAACTATTGATACTAGATTTGATGCCGCATCAAACGGAACAAATAATCATCCATTTTTAAATAGGTCAATAACTCCTAGGGAAGCAGCAAGATTACAATCTTTTGATGATAAATTTATTTTTTTAGGATCAAAAGTGCATGTTAGAGAACAAATAGGAAACGCTGTTCCGCCTCTATTGGCAAAAGCAATAGCAGATAAAATATATATGGAATTAGGTGATGAATAATGAATACAGAAATGGCATATTTGTTAGGAATGATTTTGGGAAATGGTGAAATACAACAAGGAATTAATGAAACGGTTGTTACAATAGATATTCCTCATAAAAATTTATACACAGATGATGAGAAAGATGTTAGAGTATATGTTAAGGCTAGTTTAATGGATATAAGACAAATAGTAGAACCATTGATAGGGACTGATATTAGCTATACACAAAGTAGAAAATCTACTTCTATTTCATTCAAAAAGTCAAATGCCGAATATGTAATGCGTCAAATCTTACATTATGTAGGTAATGGAAGCAAGCATGCATATATGGAAATGAATGATGATTTATTTAATATAAAAAAAGATGAGAAGAAAGCGCTTTTAAGAGGAATGGCTGATGTTACTGGGTACATTCGTAGGAGTAATTTGGCTTATGGAGTAGCAGGGGCACATCGTGTGTATATTGAAATACCTTGTAATTGGAAGATGGTAATTGATGTTGCAAATCTTTTAAAAGATATTGATGTTCCTATTCAAAATATAGATTTTGGACATCCAAACTTTCGAGATAGTAATTTAAAAAAGTATAATTCAGGCCAAAAATTATATTGGAAAAAAGAACATCAAATTAAAATATACGCAAATGAATTTTTACCAATTGGATTTAGTATTAGTCATAAACAAGAAGCTTTGATAAAATATAGTAGAGAATTGCTTAATCATATGAGTCCAGAAACAACACATAAATTTTATTGGCAAAAAAATAATAAAGTAAACAAAATTAAGCCAATACATCC
Organism: uncultured Bacilli bacterium; assembly: GCA_944372275.1. Lineage (GTDB taxonomy): Bacteria > Bacillota_I > Bacilli_A > RF39 > UBA660 > Faecisoma. The sequence continues at coordinate 4,243 of CALVYO010000034.1, read as the reverse complement.
TGGTGAAAATGATAGCTCTTTGCCTACGTCAATACGCGGTAAACATTATAATTCATGGACTGAGTTAGCAAAGGATTTGGGATACCATGAGTAATGTTGCATTAGAAATAGAATTGTATGAGCCGATGAGAATTTGGCTTCAGCAATATTTAGAAGATAAATATAAAAATGCTGAAATAATTACAGTAGATGCGCATGCAAGAACATTAGATAGATATTTACAAAAATATGGAGTTTTAGAATATTATCCTTTAACAGTCGGATTAGATATTCAAATAGATGTTTTGGGTATTATAAAACAGAAAAATAAGGTATCATTAGTTTTTATTGAAGCAAAGAAGACCCAATTAAATTTACATGATTTGGGTCAGCTGTGGGCATATTGTAAGTTATGCGATCCACTAGAAGCATTTTTGTTAACTTCACAGGGATTAGGTAGTTTGAATAAATTATTCAACCATTTATTAAGAGAAGATTTACTTGATTTTGGGGATGGAAAATTAATTAAAAAGATGAAAGTTGGAAAATGGGACACGTTGACAAGTAGTATAGATTACAGCTCGTTAATACCCAAAATATAATTTAAAATTCAAATAGAAAATATATAAAAGTGCTAGTACAGGCTTAATCTATTTAGGTTTTGTATTGCACTTTTTTAGTAGTAGGTGGTTAAAGTGATTATTAAAAAAATTGTTATAAAAAATTTTAGAAATTTGGAAAATGTTGTTATAGAAAATGAAAGCAATATGAAATATGTAATTGGTAATAATGGTGTTGGTAAAAGTAATTTATTGGAAGCTATTAATTATTTTTTTAATAAATCTAGTTTTAGCTTAGAAGATTTTTATAATGAAGATAAATCAATTGAAATTCAAATGAGTTTATTATTAAATGAGTTTGAATTAGGTTATTTTGATGATTTTTTTGATTTGGATAATGAAAATATCATTAATATTAAAGCTGTTCAAGAAACTCCTATCGATAGAATAGAATATTATCATATTGATACCGGGTCGGCCATTAGTTATCAAAAAATAAGGAATTTACCTTGTGTATATTATAATTCAGTAAACGCGCCTGAAGAACTAACCTTTATGAAAACTAAAACAAGTGGACAATTTTTAAATTCATTAATAGAAAATTATATAAATATCAATGAAGTAAAAGTTGATGGCTTGTTAAATACAGGAGAAATTAACAATATATCAAATCATTTAAATGAAATATTAAATTTAATTAGCTTTGTACAAAATAATGATTTATCTGTTGTAATAGAAAAAAATATCGTAGATTTATTACCTAGATTGATGGAATTAAAAAATAAGGATAATATGTCTATAAATAGGATGGGAAGTGGCGTGAGATATAGTTCATATATATATTTTGAATTATTGAATAAAATTATGCAAACTGTAGAAAAAAAGAAAGATAGCATAATCGAAAATGATAGTGGAAAAAAATATATTAGCATGTTTATATTTTTAGACGAACCGGAAATTCATTTGCATCCTTATATGCAACGAAGTGTTATTAGTGATATAAAAAATATAATTAATAATAAAGATACATTATTTTTATCATTATTAAAAAAAATTTTTAATATAGATGGTATTTTTGGACAGTTAATTGTGGTAACTCATTCTCCAAATATTATATCGAATAATTTTAGAGAAATTATTCGCTTAGATTATGATAATATAAAAAAAGTAAAAGCATATAGTGGATTTAATTGTGAAATTACTGATAAAGAGGAAAAACAATTTTTATTACATAACTTTAAAATAAAAGAGGCTTTTTTTGCTAAGACTTGTATTGTTGTAGAGGGACAGACCGAAAGAATTGTTTTACCTATATTTGCTGAAAAAATGGGTTTGAGTTTAGATGGATTAAATATAGGAATAATTGAGGCTGATGGAGCTGATTCTATACCAATAGTAACAACGTTACTCAGTCATTTTGGTATAAAAAATATTTGTATTATCGATAAAGATAAATATAAAGAAGATTATTCATTGAGTTATCCAAATATAAAACATACAAAGTATACTTTTTTTGAAGAAGATTTTATTAGAAAAATTCTTTTTAATAAGAGAACTCATATTTTATATCAAATAGCTCGTGATTGTGGCGACAAAATGGATTTATTTATACAAAAAGGAGCTATTGAAAAAGTAAATAAAAGAATAGAAATTAACGATGTGATTTATGATAATTTTAAATTATGTGATATGTTAAAATCTTCTAACTATTTTCAAAAACTTTTAGTTTTAGTAACATGGCTATATAATAAAAAATCAACCTTAGAAAGTACTATTTTGGCAAAGAATTGTGCTGTAGAAGATATTCCTGATATTTATAAAGAAATAATTATTAAGGCGGTAATTTATGCAAAAAAATGATCAAATGCTTAATAAAATATCAAAGATACATAGTGAAGATGAAAATCAGTTATTAATTATAAAATCTGAAAATCGCAGAATGTTAATTGAAGCGCCGGCTGGTAGTGGAAAAACAAAAACTTTAATTAGTACAATTGCTTATAATATTGCTTCTGGATTAATTCCAAATACAAAAAAAATTCTTGCACTAACATTCAGTGTAAATGCTGCATATAAAATAAAAAAAGAAGTTATCGAACAATTGCCTATATTATTTGATGAAGATAAGAGTTTTGAGCAATTAGTTTCAAAAAATATTTGGGTTTCAAATTACCATGGCTTTTGCAGAAAAATATTAGGATTATATGGTTTTAAGTTATCAAGTATATTAAATTCGTTGAATGAATTTTCAGTTATAGATGACAAAAAAATTCCTACAGAAATAACATTAACAGATGAGGAAAAAAACACAATAAATAATATAATAAATTCTATTTCAACCGCTAATATAGGACAAATGACCGACAATATTAGTATATATAATAAAATAATAATAGAAAAAATAATATCAAATAAATATATCACGTATAACTCAATAATTACTTTGGTAATTGAATTGTTTAATCGATATCCAATTTTGTTAAAACAATATCAAAATTTATTTGAAATAATAATAGTTGATGAATATCAAGATACAAATATTTTAGGATATGTATTATTAAATAGATTAATTAATGATAAAACAAGATTATTGTTTTTGGGTGATCCTTTACAACGTATATATGGATTTATTGGTGCCATTCCTAATATTATGAATATTACAAAAGAAGAATTTAAAATGAAAAAAATTGTATTAGAACATAATTATAGATTTAAAGATAATTATGAACTTTTAAAATTAGATAAAGTTGTGAGATTAAATTCTATAGGTGTGAGAGATATACAAGAAATATCAAATCCTAAAATAATATGTAGTAGAGATTATGAAACAGAATATAATTGGATTATTACGAAAATTTCAGAAAATATCACTTTAAATGTAAATACCACAATTTTAGTAAAAAGTTTAAATAATAATTACAATACAGAATATTTACTAAAAAAATTAACCGATAATAATGTGCCTTTCTTTTATGCTCTTTTTACAGATGAAAGTGAAGAATATATTTCATTTCATGAGTATGCATATAAAGAAATTTTAAGAGTAATTAAAGATAAAAAAGTTGTAAATAAAAAAATTTTAGAGAATTTTTATAATAATATATTTTTGCATTTCCAAGAAAACAATAATCCAATATATAAATCTTTACTAATTTTACTCAGAAAATTTATTGATGGAGTATATGAAATATATTCCAAATATAGAATGGAAGATTTGATTAACTTTATTTTTGAAGTATTAGAAAACAAAGGTCTTAAGCAATATATGAATAAAATTGACGAAAAATTGATTGTTGCAACAATTCATGCATATAAAGGATTGGAAGCGGATTGTGTTATTGTTGTTGATTTAGAGTCATATAATTTCCCTGGTTATTATACATGCTCGAAGTGCAATCAAACAAATAATAATTGTACAGTATGTGGTTCTTCACAAAAGCAATTTTTGGAAGAATTGAATGTTTTCTATGTAGCTATAACCAGGGCCAAAAAAGATTTATATTTAACATATAGTCAAAATCAACTGCAAAAGTATGGTGTAAAGCCTTGTAAAAAAAGTTGTTTACTAAACTTAAATGGGATTAAAAATAATAATTTAATAGAAATATAAAGTTTTATGGGAGTACGTTTAGGTACTCCTTTTTCATATTTCGTACAATTAAACTTTATTTTTATTTGTTGTAAGATATAGATACCTAGGGAAA